>JASFEK010000042.1:0-12676 GCA_050124875.1 Caldifarciminota bacterium
TTTCTCGTTCGGTATTGCCGGACTGTCACGTTTCCGCGGTAATTGCTTTCAACAGCGGGGCAGCGCCGCCGCGGCAATCCGTACGATCCCGTTTGAGATTCGTGGTTTCAAGGAACTGGGTATACCAGGTGTTGTGGAACAGTTGGCAAAACGGCCCAAGGGGCTGATCCTGGTGACCGGCCCAACTGGTTGTGGTAAGTCAACAACCCTGGCTGCGGTCATCGACCGTGTGAATGGCGAACGGCGTAACCATATCGTGACCGTAGAGGATCCGATCGAATATCTGTTCCGCCACAAGAAGGCGATTGTTAACCAACGGCAAGTGGGCAGTGACACGAAGTCGTTTGCCAATGCATTGAAGTATGTCCTGCGTGAAGACCCGGATGTGGTAATGGTTGGCGAGATGCGGGATCCTGAGACGATCGGGACGACCTTGACCATCGCTGAGACCGGCCATTTGACGCTAGCTACTCTACATACCAACTCGGCGGCTGAATCAATTCACCGCATCATTGATGTCTTTCCACCTCATCAGCAGGGTCAGGTGCGATCGCAGCTGGCTTTCGTGGTCGAAGGCGTGCTAACCCAGCAATTGCTGCCCAAGATCGGCGGGGGCAGAGTACTTGCGGCCGAGGTCATGGTCGGCACACCAGCCATAAGGGCTCTGATCCGCGACGAGAAAGAACATCAGATATACTCTTCGATCCAGGCTGGACAAAAGTATGGTATGCAGACCATGAACCAGGGGCTGTATACCTTGTATGCCAAGCGCCTGATAACATTAGAGACTGCATTCGATTACTCACCCAATATCGAGGAATTCGAGCATATGGTTGAGCAGAAGTCACCGGTTCTGAAGTGATATGACAACAATACGTGTTTATTCTTTATATTTAGTGGTTTAGCGGATGAAGTTAACCAGTTGGTTTAATATAGATAATAGCCATACCGAGCAGTACGGCGGTGTGAGAAAATAAGGAGGTTCGATGCCTTTATTTGTCTGGAAGGGTAGAACAGCTACAGGTGCGGCCGCCAGCGGTGAGATTGCTGCCGGTTCTCAGGCTGATGTTGTTGCTGCCCTGCGCCAAAAGAAGATCATCCCGACTTCGATCAAGATCAAAGAAGAGAAAAAAGGTGTGGGAATCTTTGGGGCCAGGGTTTCCAGGCGTGCCTTGGCCGTTTTCACCAGGCAGTTTGCTACCATGTTGAATGCGGGTTTGCCCTTGCTGAGCTGTCTTGAGATCTTAGCCAAGCAGACCGAGAGCCCTGCGCTCAGGCGTGTGCTGGGTGAGGTGAGGACCGATGTTGAGGGCGGTCTTTCCCTTGCTGATGCACTGCGCCGGCAGCCCAAGGTATTTGATAATCTCTATGTCAATATGGTCGAGTCCGGTGAGACCGGTGGTGCGCTTGATGTCATACTGGTTCGGTTAGCCAATTACCTTGAGAAATCAGCCGCTCTCATACGGAAGATCCGGGGTGCCATGATTTACCCGATCATCATCTTGAGCGTCGCAATCATTGCGATCGCAATCCTCTTGATTTTCGTGATCCCCGTGTTCGCGCAGATGTTTAAGGGGGTTGGTGCCGAACTGCCAGCAATGACACGGTTGGTCGTCGGATTATCCGACTTCTTGAAGGTATGGTCAATTCCAATAGTCATCATCCTCATAGCGGTCTTCACGATTCTGCGTCGCTGGCATAAGACTGAATCCGGAGCCAAGGCGATTGATCCAATCATGCTAAAACTTCCTGTTTTCGGTACTCTGATACGAAAACAGGCTATCGCTCGGCTGTCGAGAACATTGTCGACACTCCTTTCAAGCGGCGTGCCGATCATCGATGCTCTGGAAATCACGGCCAAGAGTTCTGGCAACTGGTTGATCGAAGACGCAATACTGAAAGCACGTACATCAATCAAGGGCGGCGAGAATATCGCTGATCCACTGAGCAAGACCGCTGTGTTCCCGCCCATGGTGACGCAAATGATCGCAATCGGTGAGGCTTCGGGTGGTCTGGATGAAATGCTCGCCAAGGTTGCTGATTTTTATGATGCCGAAGTGGATCAAGCAGTCGAGAACTTGACGGCAGCGCTCGAGCCGGTGATCATGGTCGTGCTGGGTGGAGTGGTCGGTTTCATTGTTATTTCAATGTACTTGCCGATCTTTCAACTCGCCACGACGATTACCGAGTAAGCCCGGGATCTTTAGTCGAAAGCGGCGCGCGGAAATAGATAAGTAACAGGTCTTGTCTGAGGGTTTTATCGGCGATGGCATCTGCAAAGATCAGCAGAATAACCGGTCTCATAGTAATTCATCCGTTCATTGTAGCGTTTATTCTGCTCACCTCATATCCACCATTCTATCGCACGCCAAATCCGCTGTGGTACCTTATCGTTGTCTCGATCGGCCTGGCACTGGGCTTTCTAGGGCTGCAGCGCAAGATATCAGAGACGCTATTGCTGTATCTGATCTTCTTCTCCGATATTCTCCTGGTCGGGGCCATCATACACTTCACAGGCGGTATCGAAAGCATGTTTCCCCTGCTCTACACTATTCTGATCATTACCAGTTCTCTTTACCTGTACCGCAAGGGTGCGTATGTAATTTCGCTTAGCGCAGCGGTATTCTTCTTTGGCCTGGTGATACTGGGAAACCAGGGAGCCGAGGGCTACACATTCGCCGCGCTCATGTACCGCTTCTATATCTTTGCGCTCTTATTCCTGCTAATAGGCATTCTGAGCGGTGCTTTGTCAGAGCGCTATCAGAGACGCGTTGAAGAGGCGGCGCGGCTGCGGCTGACGACCGAGGACATTATCAAGAATCTTCCATCCGGCATAATAACCGTGGACTCGGGTGGTGATATTTTGTATACCAACATGCCTGATAGCCGCCTACGGGCAACGGTACACTTGCACGTCGCCCGTTTCCTGAAAGACGGAACAGCGGATAATTCAAGCGAGCTGAAATCCGGCGGTCGGAGTTACATTCTCACATGCGTACGGATCTTCAAAGACAAAGCCGGCTTGGCTATACTTCAAGACATGACGAATATCCGAAGGCTCGAGGAACGGTCCCGCATTGCCCGTCAGACAAAGCTGCTGGCGGAATTAGGTGGTTCGCTCGCCCACGAGATCCGTAATCCGCTTTCTTCGATCCGTGGTTCCCTTGAGGTAATCCGCGATACCAAGCGCCGCAAGAGCGCAGTGCCGTTCATCGATATGGCGTTGAATGAGACCAAGCGGTTGAATGAGATCGTCACTGATTTTTTGAATTTTGCGCAGTTCACGCCGAAGAACAAGAACCGGGTGCGCATGAGTGAGGTCATTAATGAGGCACTCATTGACAGCATGCTAAGGGTCAATTCGCAAGCGGTAGACATCGAACGGAAGGATGATGACTTCTTTGTGATGGCCGACCTGAGCAAACTGAAATCGGGATTCACCAATGTGTTGAATAATGCCTACGAGGTCAGCGGCGCAAAGGGTTCGGTTGAGATACGCTCTTATCGCAACACCAGAGAGGGGTGCGTTGAGATCCGTGATCACGGACACGGCATCAGCAAAGGTGATTTAAAGAAGATCTTCGAACCCTTTTTCACGACCAAGAAGGGCGGTACCGGGCTGGGGCTGGCGATCGCCAAGAACATCATCGAAGCACACGGCGGCCAGATCGAAGTGAAGAAGACGGCGAGCACGGGTACTACATTCTTGATCAGGCTGCCCCTGGCATGAGTTCCTCATTCAAAAGCATAACCCCGTTTCTCTAAGAGAGTATACAGCAACGCGATCTGCCCTCTACGGGCATCTGATGAAGCCGCAGGGGTACAGTCTATATTGATTTGTGTATTGTTTTAGCTATAATTTAACGGAATGCGCAATCTGAGCATGGTCGTTGAGTATGACGGCACCCATTTCTTTGGGTGGCAGCATCAACCCAACAAGAGAACGGTACAGGGTGAGCTTCAAACTGCGCTGAAAAAGATAACCGGTGACAACGTGAAGCTGACTGGTGCCGGACGCACAGATCAGGGCGTACATGCCTTGGGTCAGGTGGCGAATTTCCATACTGATTCTTCATTGCCGCCGCTGTCGGTGAAGCGGGGAGTGAATGCTAATATCGGCGATGACGTTCGGGTCAAAGACATCACGGTCGTTCCGGATGACTTCAACAGCCGGTATGCGGCCGAGGCCAAGATCTATCACTACCATATCACACTCGAGCCATCACCATTTCGGTTACGCTACTACTGGTACTTGAAGCAAAAGCCAGATGTCCCTACCATGCTGAAGATCCTGCCTTGCCTTACCGGACAGCGAGACTTTCAGAATTTCTCGGTCCGGAATGGCAGTGACAATACTGTCTGTAATATTACCAATATCGAGGTAACACACGAAGATAGCAAGATGCTAGTGAGGGTGGAGGGCGACCGCTTTCTGCGTAAGATGATTCGCGGTATTGTTGGTTTTCTGGTTGATGCGGGACGCGGACGGTTCACGCTTGCCGACGTCGAGAAATGCTTTAGCGATCAGAGGCCGAACATTCATTTCGCCCCGCCGCAGGGTCTGTTTCTGGTTGCCGTCAAATACTGAGTATGCACGGTGCATGTGATGCTGTCTTAGGATTGGGAATATGAAGTTGCGAGACATTGTACTCATTCTTTGCGGTATTATCTTGGGTCTTGTTGCGCTGCAGTTGTACAGTTGGCTCAGACCGAAACCGCAGATCTATTACTTTGATGACGCGCGTTTGGTAAAACTCAATGATGAAGTGTCGCAGCAGAGAGCCAACGCGATCGTCGTAGCGGCACAGCGAGTCAGCCCTTCGGTTGTGTCGATAACCGTTGTCCAGACAAAAGTAGTTTCAGCAACGCCTTTTTTCTCACCTTTTGCCGACGATTTCTTCCGGGACTTTTTTCGCGATTTCTACCCTGAGCGTTACTATCAGCAGCAGATCCGGAGCCTTGGTACTGGTATGATCATCTCTCCGGATGGTTACATTGTGACTAACGAACATGTGGTTTCCAATGCGACCCGTATCAACATCACCTTGCCCGATAGCCGGCAGTTCGAAGCCGAGATCGTTGCTACTGATGTCACGCACGACCTTGCCCTGTTGAAGATCGAAGCGAATGGTCTTCCGTATGCCGAACTGGGTGACTCCGAGAATTTGATGATCGGCGAATGGGTCATTGCCTTTGGCAACCCGTTCGGCTTCCTGCTCGAAGACACGCGTCCCACCGTGACCGTTGGGGTTGTCTCGGCGCTGAACCGGTCCATAAAGTCAACCCGGGAGGACCGTGTGTACAAGAGTATGATTCAGACCGACGCGGCGATCAATCCGGGGAATTCTGGAGGGCCGTTGGTCAACATACTAGGGGAAGTGGTTGGTTTGAACACTGCGATCTTCACTTCGGGTGGAGGATCCGAGGGCATCGGTTTTGCCCGGCCGGTCAATGACGTAAAGAAGTTCATTGGTGAGGCGCGGGAACACGGTCGGGTCAGAATTCCCTGGATCGGCCTATGGATGCGGGAGATAACGCCCGATATCGCGGAGTCGATGAATATCCAGCAATTTGGCGTTCTCGTAAGCGGCGTGGATGAAAGAAGCGGTGCACAACGCGCCGGTATTAAGGACGGTGACCGGATCGTGTCGGTCAACAACCGTAGCATCACCCGGATGGTGGATTGGAATAGGTTTGTTTCCAATGTCTACGTGGGAGACAAACTCGATATAACACTTGTGCGTGGCAGTGATTCTCTGCAATTCAGTTTTGTGGTTGAGGAGTTCGAAGAAACGGATCTGGTGAACACGAGGGTCGTAGTATATGGCATACACGTTCAGGACATCACGGACCGTCTTGTCCGGCAATACAATCTAGCCTACAGGGAAGGCGTGGTCGTCACCAAGGTGGAACCGAACAGCATTGGTGACCGGGTGGGCATTGACCCGGGCGATATCATGCTGATGTTCGGCAACATGCGTATTCATAATAAGATCGATTTCCAACAGGCATCCAGGAATCAGCGTGATATGAGTATTATTATTGACCGCAATGGTCGTATCATTCAATTTTATCTGGGGACATGATAAATAGATATAGGACAGACGAACTGACAGAAATACTGAGCCAGCAATACAAATTCAAGGTCTGGCTCCAGGTGGAGAAGACGGTTGCCGAGGTGGAAGAAGCCGCCGGCATCATTCCCAAGGGCCTGAGCAAGAAACTGAAAAACGTGACTGTAAAACCAGAGCGCGTAGAGGAAATAGAGCAAATTACGAATCATGATGTGATCGCCTTTCTCGAAGCGGTGCGCGAGAAGATCAAGCGTGAAGGCCGTTGGCTGCATTTCGGTCTTACCAGCTACGATCTGGTCGACACATCGTTCGTCTTGATCTTGAAGCAATCCTCCGAGATCATCATGAAGGATATCAAGAAACTGATCACCTTACTAAAGAAACTGTCCGTTAAATACGAAGACTGCCCACAGATGGGACGCACTCATGGCGTATTCGCACAACCGATCACCTTTGGCTACAAGGTTGCGTCGTGGCGCGAAGAGACCATCAGAAATTACGAGCGCTTGCTGCGCGCGATAAGGGGGATATCATACGGTAAGCTATCCGGTGCGGTGGGAACATATACTATCTTGTCGCCGAGTATTGAGAAGAAGGTGATGAAAAAGCTGGGTCTGAAGGCAGAAGCGGTCAGCACCCAGATTTTGCCCAGGGATAGATTTGCCGAACTCGCGGCTGCGTATACTCTGTATGCTTCGGGTGTGGAGCGGATCGCCACTGAGATCCGTAACCTCTCGCGTACCGAGATTGGTGAGCTTGCCGAGCCGTTCACCAAAGGACAGAAGGGCTCCTCAGCAATGCCCCACAAGAAGAATCCCATCATCTGCGAGCGGGTATGCGGACTGGTCAAGGTGATCCGTGGTTACATGTTCAGCGCCCTGGAGAATATCAACCTCTGGCATGAGAGGGATCTCACGAATTCATCTGTGGAACGCGTCATCTTTCCGGACATGCTCTACTTGGTCCACTACATCACCAAGAAGATGTTGTGGGTCATAGGTAATCTCGGAGTGGACCGGCAGCGTATGCTGGAAAACATTGAGTCCAGTCGGGGCGTATACGCATCGCAGCGTCTCATGAACGCCTTGATCGAGAAGGGTATGGAACGAGTGGATGCTTACGCTATAGTCCAAAAATCTTCATTCAAGGCCGTCAAATCGCAGACCCACTTGAAGACCGTTGTGCTAGAGAGCAAACAAATCAGCAAATACCTCAATCCGAATGAGTTGGATGAGATATTCGATATCAAGTGGTTTGTGAGACACATCACGAAAAGACGCTAGACGCCTCACGCCTTACGCTTCAGGTCGCTTCAAGCAAACCTACGGAGCGAATGACACAATGACTTAGTGACTCAATGACTCTGCTTGTCTATCATGGATCCTGTATTGTGTATCAGTTCTTTTGGGTTTTCCACATTTCGCATTTCGAAATAGCTCTTGGTCTTTCCACATACTACCTACTGCTGCTTACGGAGCTCGGAGCTCGCACGCCGCTTCTCCTTGTCCCGCCCTCTCCTTGTCTTTTCATCGCGCATGACATAATGATCCAGTCACTCCATGACTCAAAGGAATGTGGGTTATTGACTCACGCCCTGAGTTGTATATAATTCCCTAATATGGACATCTTCAAGAAGTGTGCGACCATCGTCAACACCGTCGAATCGGCCCAGGCAATCGGTATCTATCCATATTTCACCCCAATTCAATCAACCCAGGACCATCGCGTGAAGATCAATGGTGAGGATTTCATCATGATCGGCTCTAATGGATACCTGGGACTTGCCGCAGACCCAAGAATGAAGGAGAAGGTGATCCAGGCGGTGGAAAAATACGGATCCACCTGTTCGGGCTCGCGTTTCCTGAACGGCACCCTTGATATCCACGTCAAGCTAGAAGAGGATCTTGCCGAGTTTTTTGAAAAGGACGGCGCGATCGTCTTTTCAACCGGGTTTCAGACCAATCTCGGTATCATATCCTCGATCGCGGGTAAGGATGATATTTTGATCATCGATCGCCAAAACCACGCGTCGATCATTGATGGTTGCCGCCTTTCCTTTGCCGAACTCAAGAAGTACCCGCACAATGATATGAAGGAACTGGAGAGACTGCTTCAGAATTTGCCTCCGGAAAAGGGAAAGATGATCGTCGTCGACGGTGTCTTCAGCATGGAAGGCGACCTTGCCAACCTTCCCGAGATCGTTCGCCTCAAGAAGAAGTACAATACGCGGCTGCTGGTTGACGACGCGCACGGCATCGGCGTGTTGGGGAAGAAGGGTCGTGGCGCCTGTGAACACTTCAACGTGCTGGCCGATGCCGACATCATCATGGGTACCTTCAGCAAGGCTTTTGCCTCTCTGGGTGGATTCGCGGTTGCCGAGAAGGATGTTGTTACGCATATGAAGCATACTGCTCGTTCGTTGATCTTCTCAGCCAGTATGACACCAGCCTCGGTAGCGAGCGCACAGTTTTCGCTTGATATGATAAGGGCCGAACCCCAGCGCCGAGAGCGTCTATGGGAAATCACCGAACGTATACTCGCCGGTTTCAAAAAAATAGGACTCAATGTCGGTGAATCAGAAACACCTGTCGTACCGGTTATTATCGGGCCGGACGAAATGTGCTTTGCATTCTGGAAGATGTTATTTGCCAATCATGTATTTGCCAACCCGGTGATCTCTCCGGCCACACCGCCGGGTCGGGCTCTGATACGCACGAGTTACATGGCCACGCATACGGATGAAGACATCGACACGGTTCTTGAGGTGTTTGAGATTTGCGCGAAAGAATTCGGACTGGTGAAGAAATGATATCAGTAGTACGGGTCGAGAACGATTCACAGCTGAAGCAATTCATAGATTTTCCGTACCAACTATATAAGGGTAACAAGTATTGGGTCCCGCCGCTCAAGCGGGATGTCTATCATCTTTTCGACCCCGCGGAAAACCCGTTCTGGGAACACTCAGAGCGAGAGCTATACCTTGCCTTCCGGAATCAGCACTTGGTGGGTCGCATTGCGGCGATCGTCGATCAAAATTACGTCGAGTTCTGGAAGGAGAACACGGGTTACTTTGGTTTCTTCGAGTGTGAAGATGACCCGGAAGCAGCCCAGGTACTCTTCGATGCAGTCAGAAAATACCAGGCCCAGAAGGGAACGGATAGTCTCATCGGTCCAATGAATCCGTCGACGAATGACGAGTGCGGTTTTCTGCTCGAGGGGTACTTTTCTTCACCCATGGTCATGATGACCTACACGCCGGAGTACTATCACAAGCTCGCGCAGGCCGCCGGTCTGGTTAAGGCCAAAGATCTCAACGCCTACTATGTCAATACTGTCGATGCTCCGCTGGATTACCTGGAGCGGATCTGTAGTATTGTCCGGCGACGCGTCCATGATATAAAAATCCGTACGGTAAACATGAAAGATTTTGCGAACGAAGTCAAGCGAATACAAGAGGTATATAATGATGCCTGGAGTCCCAACTGGGGATTTGTACCTATGACCGATGCCGAATTTAAATTGATTGCCAAAAACCTAAAGCAACTGCTCGTGCCCGAACTCGTCTTCGTCATAGAGATAAATAATGTTCCTGCCGGTGTTTCGGTAACTGTTCCGAATTATAACGAAGTACTCAAGAAGCTGAATGGCAAATTGGGACCGATTGAAATGCTCAAATTTCTTTACTACAAGGGTAAGATCAAACAGGTCCGGCTGATGATCATGGGTGTGCGCCGGAAGTTCCAGAAGATGGGACTGGAGTCGCTTTTCTATCTGGAATCATTCAAGGCGGGCAAGCGTCTTGGATACACGGGCGGCGAGCTGTCCTGGACCCTTGAGGACAACTACGAGGTTAACAACGGTATCAAGAAAATGGGGGGCAAGCTTTACAAGAAGTGGCGTATCTATCAGGATACGGTGGTCAAATAGCATTCAAAAGAAGAACGTGTTTAGCGGCGCCGGGGCAGTTTATGGGCCTTCGATTTCGGTGCCGGCATTTTATTAATGGAAACATTGATCAATATACATGATATGAAACGAAAAGGAGTTTTAAATGGCTAAATATCGAATCGCTTGGTTACCAGGTGATGGTATCGGCAAAGATGTGCTCGATGCTACAAAGATAGTGCTCGATAAGATTGGTCTGGATGCTGAGTATATCCATGGGGACGTTGGTTGGGAATTCTGGTGCAAAGAGGGAGAACCGCTGCCGCAACGGACAGTTGATCTGATGAAGAATACACACTGCGCAATGTTTGGTGCGATCACCTCGAAACCCAAGACGGTTGCGGATGGAGAACTCGCTCCCGAGTTGAGGAATAAGGGGTATGTATACCGTAGTCCGATCGTGAGGATGCGCCAGATGTTTCAGTTATATATCTGCAAGCGTCCGTGCCGGGCTTATCCGGGTAACTCCTTGAATTACAAAGATGATATTGATTTTGTCATATTCCGGGAGAATACAGAGGATCTCTATTCGGGTGTGGAGTTCTACCCGGCACCCGCCGAGTTGTTCAAGATAAAGGGGGTAGAGAAAGTCTCCCGCGATGCGGCCATATCGTTCAAGATTAACACACCGCTAGGTTGCGAAAGGATTATCCGGGCGGCATTCGAATTCGCCAAAACGCATAAGAGAAAGAAGGTGACCTGCGTGCATAAGGCAAACGTTGTACGCGCCACTGATGGTTTGTTCCTCGAGATCTTCGGTAAGGTGGCTGCCGGATACCCCAACATTGAAGCAGGCGATGCTAATGTTGATTCTCTTTGCCAGTGGTTACTCAAGCGGCCGCATGATTATGACGTGTTGGTTGCGCCTAATCTCTACGGAGATATCATTTCTGACCTTTGCGCGCAGATGACCGGTGGTCTTGGCTTCGGCTCGAGTGGTAATATCGGCGAAGACTATGCAGTATTCGAACCGACTCATGGTTCGGCACCGAAGTATGCAGGGATGTACAAGGTCAATCCAATCGCAACAATTCTTGCCGCCAAGATGATGCTGGAGTGGCTGGGCGAAACATCATCGGCCCGCGCGGTTGAGAAATCGATAGCCGAGGTAATAAAGGAAAAGAAGGTGCTGACATATGACATGGGTGGTGATGTCAGCACCCTGGAGATGGCCGAGGCGATCGCCGCAAAGTGCTGATGCATAGGCGGGCTGCATGCACTTTATCTCCTAGTAGCAGAAGATGACTACGATCGAGAAGATATTCTCCCAGGCATCCGGTAGTATGGTAAAACCCGGTGATTATATCTGGGCAGACCTGAATCTCGTGGCGATGCGCGATTTCGGAGGACCGAATGTAATAGGAGAATATGAGAATTACTACGGCGATCATCCGGTCTTTGATCCGCGAAAAGTAGCAATCACTTTTGATCTACATATTCCGGCGCGTAATGAAAAGGTGGCGCAGAACCAGAAGATCCTGCGCGATTTTGCACGGCGTCAGGGTACCCGTTTGTTTGATGTTAACACCGGCGTAGGTCAGCATATACTGCTGGAAGGCGGCTTGGTCAAGCCCGGTGATGTCATCGTCGGCACGGATAGCCACATGAATCTACTTGGGGCGGTCGGTGCGGCGGGTTTTGGAATGGGCACAACCGACGTCGCCGGTGCGATGTACAAGGGTCGTCTATGGTTCCGCGTGCCCAAGACGATCGGCATCGTGGTTAAGGGAAAGTTCAGAGAACATGTGTCGGCCAAGGATCTGATATTACATATTGTCCGGCATATCGGCACGAGCGGTGCTCTAAATAAGGCGATTGAATTTTCCGGGGAGACGATTGACGGACTCAACATGGCCGAGCGGATCACGGTGGCGAGTATGGTCACTGAGATGTCCGGAGATGTTGGCTTTATTCGACCCGACAAGGGAATCGCTGATTACATAGCATCACGCGCCGGCCAGAAGGTTCAAGCCTGGAATGCGGGTTCCCCTGCTGAATATGAGCATGTCCATGAGTATTCAATCGATGATCTTGTGCCGCAAATCGCGTGCCCCCATTCGCCGGATAATGTCAAGGATGTTGAAGAAGTTGCCGGTAAGAAGGTGGATCAGGTATTCATTGGCTCGTGCACCAATGGACGGATCGAGGATCTCGAAGTCGTTGCGCAATTTCTCAAGGACAGAACCGTGAAGAACGGTGTGCGACTGATCATAGTGCCGGCAACCATGGAGACTGCACGAGCCGCGGTCGCATTGGGTTTTCATGAGATTTTCTTGAAGAGTGGTGCAGTGGTCACGAACCCTGGTTGTGCTCTGTGCACGACCGGGCATCCGGGCATCCTGGCTCCTGGTGAGGTAATGGTGTCCACATCGAACCGCAATTTCGTGGGCAAATTGGGCAAGGGTGCAGAGGTATACCTTGCTTCACCGTCAACGGCCGCGGCAACTGCACTACGGGGTGAGATTACTGATCCGAGGAGTATATGATGCTGAAGGGTAAGGTTTGGAAGTTCGGTGATGATATTGATACGGACCAGATCTATCCGGGTAAATACCTGCCTCTCACAGATAAGGAAGAGATGGCGTGCCATGCTATGGAGGGTACAGAAAAAGGCGCGGCATTCCTGAAAGAGGTGGCACGCGGTGATATCGTCGTTG
>JASFEK010000043.1:0-12669 GCA_050124875.1 Caldifarciminota bacterium
ACAGAACAATTGTCTAAGTAGCAGAGAGCTTAAGAACCTTACTCAGGAAAGGAGAGTCATGTCGAATACAGAGAACCAAATTGATGATCTTACAACCCGATCTGTAGAGCTTAGCAAGTTGATCGCCTATCAAAACAATACGGTTGTCAGCCGGGAAATTATCCGCAAACAGATCGGTACCGTAACGGTATTTGCTTTTGACCAGGGACAGGGTTTGAGTGAACACACCGCGCCCTTTGACGCGTTAGTCTATATCGTTGACGGACAAGCTGAAATAACCATTGCCGGGAAGAATCATTCTCTTACTGCCGGTGAGATGATCATCATGCCGGCTAACAAACCACACGCTCTCAAGGCACGTGCAAAATTCAAGATGTTGCTGGTGATGATAAAAGGATGACAGCAAGAACGACATTCTTCTTTGACCCAGACCTTACCCACTATTGAGATCATACTGCGCGACCAACGAACATACATACTTCTACAATGTGCATTCTACTTCCCCTGATATCGTAAATAATTCGTCCCGTAACACAACATTCCGATTCATAACCCTATCCGATCGACATATGTGCATATGTGCAATTGTCGATTTGTCGATAACGATCCGTGATGTCAATATGGAAAGAGGCCAATCATAGGAACATGGATATTGCTAGTACCAGCACGACCGTTCCTATGATGTCGCCCAAACTAGTAACCATGGGGATCACCGAGTTGGACGGGTCGACCCTGATCTTGTACGAAAATGATGCCGTTATGAAATCTAACACAAAGACAATTACAGTAATGACTAAAATCGCAAAGATATTGATGAAAAGCAAAGGCATGAACGGCACAAGCGGGATACCGAATAGATCGGCTCCGAACTTGGTGATCACGGTAACGATCGGTGCAATCACGACCGCCAGGGCTATCGCCCCAATGGAATTCTTGATCACATAGTCATTCATGCGGTAGGGTTTTAGAAAACCCAGATGGAGCCCGGAAGAGAAACGTGCCCCAAAGATACCGCCAATACTCCCGGCCTTAGCAATGATCTGTGGCACGAGGATGAGCAAGCCGGGAATAAGATAGAATTTCTCATACTGCCAGTGCAGATAGATTCCTGCCAGCACGCCCAACACAGTACACAAGAAGAGTATGGGTATGCTCTGCTTTAGAATATTCAGAAGTCTGTAGCGGGCAGGGATGCGCCTAATGATCAGTGGCAATGCCGGCAACATCAAGAGACTCCATGCATCATCGATCTTCAATCTCAAGACAATATCAGCCGCGATGAATACAACGGCAACCGTTATGACATCCCCAACCATACCAATGATCGGTGCCACAATATTGTCCGGATCCAACCGCCGGTTAAATGCAAAATACGTCAGGGTCACCGTAAATGGGATGAGCACCAGAGATGCCATCGCCGAGGCCAAGATCGCAATCAATAGCATGTTAACCAGTGGTATGCTCGGCAGGCCAAAAAGCTGACACGCTAAGCGTGCACATACTCCGATGACAATGGAAACTGCGAGCGAAAGTGAGAAGCCTGCTCCGATATTGCTCAGGTTGAATCTGTTGAAGGAAAACCGCTTGCCGACAAGCCCCAGGTGTAACGATGCCGATATCCTCGAACCGAGAGCAGCACCAATGTTTCCTCTCAACCCCATTATCGCGGGTACGAGGATTATCAAACCGGGAATGAGATCGAGACGTTCGTGCATCTTACCCAATATGGATCCAGCAAACAGCTCGCCCAGCGAAGTAAGAATGACTACGGGTGTCGCCTGGAGGAGGATATCAGATATTATGCGTCTACTTCTTCGCTTCCTTCTTCTTGCCTTTGACATACTCCTGCATCTTTCTTATCGCAGCATCATTGCCTTCGATGATCAAGACATCCTCACTCTGAACTCTCTTGTTTCCCGGTGGATCGAGAGTCCAATCGTCGCCCCTGCGTAAAGCAATCACTCTGAAGCCGGATTTGGGATCACACTTGATTTCTTCGAGCTTCTTACCGTCCAAGTCCGATTCAGTCCCAACTTCATGCCTGGCTATTCTGATATCCTTACGTGAATAGGCTATTTTGATGATTGGGTGAACTCCGACATTCCTAATCGCTATTTCGATCAGATCATCGATGCCATCAGATATCTCCTTGATGGCGACCCCGATCTGCAGAATATTTGCGATCTGGGGAATATCCTCTCTCGCCGACCGCGACAAGCGCGCGACCATCAATGCTTCCTTCCTCAGCTGATAATCCAGTTCCCGGATCTCGGCTTTTACCCGAAACGCCTCCTGAGCCAGCTCCAGATTGTCTTCCAGCACCGCCGCATATCCAAGGTCAACGCTCAACTGACTATACTTGCGTAGCAGTATCAAAATCTCCTTCAAGTTCTTTGTTTTAGCCATCATGCCTCCTGACTATTAAATAAACACCGTATACAACCTAATGTCAACACGTGGTCCAAACCCCTTAGGTCATCTCTTGATTGTGGTCTATTTTACGCGACCCAAAGCCACATTGCGGTAGTTGCGGTTAGAACTATAAGCCCACATCGCAGTTGTGAAATCGCGCGTTGCATACCAGGTCTTCACAAACTTCCGATATAGCGTGAGACGGTTGTACAGCCGCCGATTACTCTCGGCCATTGCCGCTCTCAAATCCTGCGGCTCCAAGAGCAGCGGGCAGTGTATGACTTGGGTCATATCATAACGAACCCAATCATCGGGGAAATGGGTGTGCAACAACCGGCCCTGATCCCGCAGCGTTTCAAACAGACGTGTGCCGGGTAGTGGCGTCAGGTAGGTTGTCTGCATAACATCGACCCCACTCCTTAGAATGTAATCGGTGCGCTGCCTCAAGGCACTCGGTGTATCACTATCCATTCCGTAGATGAAGGCGCCCAATACAGCAATGCCGTGTCGGTTGATACGGCGAAAAACATCTTCGTAACGACCAATACCGATCCTCAGATTTAGTTTCTTGTTGGTTTCCCCCAGCGCCTCGGCACTTTCTGCTTCTATACCAATAAACACCATGCGGCAACCACTCTTTGCCGCATACGAAAGCACCTCTTCATCTTCTGCGAAATTCATCGAAGCCTGACAGAACCACTCCTTATTTATATCACGCATGACCATACCCTTGAACAAGGAAAGGGCACGGTCAGCTGCGGACCTGCCATAGCCAATGATGTTGTCGTCCACAAAGAATATCATATTCCCAGGCAGAGCCTCCAGCTCATCCAAGACATCATCCACAGGCCGTTGGCGATAGCGATGGCCGTTAAACGCAGTAACAGAACAGAATTCACAATCCATTGGACAGCCGCGGGCCGTCTGCACCGACCCGAACATATACCCCGGATGAAAGAGATCGTGCCTTGGCTGCGGCACGTGAACCAGTTCCGGAAATTCAGCCCGGTATACCCGCCGCAATCTGCCCCTAGTGAAATCATCGATCACCTTCGGCCACACAGCTTCTGCCTCACCGACCACAACAGC
Source organism: Caldifarciminota bacterium (assembly GCA_050124875.1). Taxonomy (GTDB): domain Bacteria; phylum Hydrothermota; class Tepidihabitantia; order SM23-42; family SM23-42; genus SM23-42. Next base: position 3,502 of record JASFEK010000043.1, read on the forward strand.
ATCCACATAATTGATTGCCTCATTTGGAAGCATCGATGCGTGAATACCACCCAGCACTGTTTTAACACCTCGCTCCTGGTATATTCCGGCTATTTCATATGCTCTCAGCACCGAAGCAGTGAATGCGGTCAGGCCGACAAGATCTGCGTCCTCGTAGTTGAATCTTTCGAAATTCTCATCAATGATCTTGACCGACCAATCCTTTGGAGTTAAGGCAGCAACTATGCCTAACCCCAGAGGTGGAAAACGAGAACTCGGATTGATGGTCAGCCCGACCCGGCGCGGGTTGACCGGGTTTATCAGCAATAACTTCCGTTTCATTTATGAGACCATACGCCTTACGTTACCGACCCGCGGATCATTCTCGTGTTCAGCAGGACGTGCCACGTTTCTTCTTTCTCATGTATTCCTTCCAGTTGTAGTAGGGGTCATAAACCCGTTCGGGGTCAAGCCAACCAGCTCTGCCCTGCATTTTCTTTGTATAGTACTCATATAGGAACGTAGGTTTACCCGACCGCTTCAATATCTCAAGGTTTTCGGCAATCACGCCGCTGTTGTCTTGCCAAATAATGATCGCCGAGTCGCATTCCTCGATCATATTCCTTTCTCTTCCAGTCACGCTCGTACCGTACTGCTTTGTCTTCCATTTACCGGCATTATATCTGATACTCTTTGCGTGGCCCACGACAACCCTATTGTAATTCTTGCGTTTTAGATGGTCTTGAAAGAGCCTGCATGGACCAGGCACCTCACCAACAATGATCTTCATGTTGCGGGCGATCGCTTCATTCAATTTTCTCGACAGCGCAAGTGGCAGCCGCTTTGCACGGAAAGCCTTGCTCCCCATGAGCAGTAACTTCCGACCTACGAACCCAACTCGCTTCTTCTTTTTCACCCTTCCATCCTACCCACTTCACGCTGTTTCAAGGTTGCCCTGGCGCATGGTCTCTATTCCGTATCCTGCGCGCTATCTTCCAGGAACCATCTGGCTGTCTTCTCAGTATGTTAATATGTTTGCCGCGCACAGTATCGACATGCGTACTGTTCTTCTGCCTTACTCTCACCACAGAGGTTCCTCGCTCAAACGCCCAATCGCCAAAGACCACAAGTTCTTCGGTCCTGCTCTCGATATGTGCTTCAACTCTGGCGAATCTCCGTTCGAACCACTCCCGCAAAGCCTCGCGGCCCTCAATCGCCGGCGCGTCGGGCCACATATAGATGCCATCCTCGGTGAATCTATTGACCTCGGCCTCAACATCACCCATATTCACTGCCTCACCGGCAGTCTCCAGAAACTTCCTAATCTGAGCAATATCCTCTTCCCGCCTACTCTCTTTGTCGCAACGCGCGCACCCAAGAATACCCGCCATCAACCACAAGAGAATCCAAGACACCGAGGCAGGATTCGTTGGTCGTGATGATATACTTCTCATTATACCTCCGGAAAAATCCCTGTATCGAAAGAGAATAATGTAATCATATACTCACACGATAATTCTATCTGCTTCCTTGAGTACGTACAATGCATCGACAGTAACCCATTCATTGTATTTATGTTTGTCCACACCGCCCCAATTCACCAAATCACAGTTGCTCTTCGTCTCATCCACATTCTGATAGAACCTCGCTTCGGCCGGCCAGCCGCCATCGGGTAATCTCTTCTCGAGAAGCAAATCGAGCGCTTCCTGACATCGCTTATCCCTAATAAAACCTGCTTCGGTCATGACTTTCAAGCCCGCCAGAATGTCGTATCTCCAGTAACATGGATAGTGTAATTTCAGGAACTGCGGGTTCATCACCTGCCCGCTATTTTCCCGTTTGAACATTTTCTTACGGAGGAATAATTCCGCAGCTCTTTTCACTGCACGGGCAACCCTTCTTGATTTGCATTTTTGCGCATACAATGCAAGTCCTCTCAAAGGCAACAACGACTCCCAGAATGAAGAATGCGATGCTGACGGCTTACGGTCGCAATTCCAACCGCCGTCAGGCCACTGCCATTTCATTAGTAGTCCAGCCAATTGCTCGGTTCGCGCATCACTGAAGCCCAAAGCAAGCGCCGAAAATAATGCGTTTCCTTGCTGCGAAGCACATCTCCTTGCTCGCCCCCGCATGATTGGTACCGCTTTGTCCTTGTATGCAGGCTGTTCTCTATCACGGATTACGTCATTCACAAATACCGGGCTTAGCCACAAATCAAGAATCTGATCGATTATTGGTCGCAGGCTTTCATCGCCTTCAGGATAGCCAATATCTGCCAGGTGAGCGAGCACCCAATGAGCACCTTGCCATTTCTTGTATACATGCTTCACTGGTCGCAGTTGACCTATCTTGTTTCGGTTTTTCAAGAGAGTCTCCACGCGATTGGAACGCCTTATTTCCTGTTTGAGTTTCTTGCTTTGCACAGATTTCTTTGACTCACCCAGCACTAAGACCCCGGCCTTGTATCTGATGGATGGTTCGGATGAACGTAATAGCTGCTGTATGATACTTGCACTCACGATGCTACAAACCTATCTCTTTCAGGATGTTCTTGAACCTTGTATTGCTCACCATGTGATCGGCCACAATCTTTCCATTATACAGTATGGAAAATACTGAATAGGGTGTGGGTGCTAGCTGTGCGTCTCTTGCAGTCTTGAGTTCGACCGATCTGACCTCTAGACCCTTTTTCTTCACGGTCTGGAATATCTCATCCAACGCTTTGCCGACATACGGGCATTGATCTGACCATATGATAGTAAGACCGCTCTTGTATTTCTGCAAGCGCTTCTGAAAATCCTTGGGGAATTTGGGGTCAGCGGCGCTCTTCATGATTTTCTTGGCCAGCAGTTCATGATCCGGAGGATATGTATCAGCTACTCTGAAACCAGCCTTCAGGAAGAGGTCCCTCTTGGCAATGAAAGTTCCTTTCGGGCTGCTGCGTGTCACAACTGCAACTCCCTGCATCTTGTTCCGCCTGGCATCCTTCATACATTCATCGAGGAGTTTCTTTCCATAGCCCTTATGCTGTACACTCTTTGGATACGTCCATATACAATGGATCACCATGTAGCCTTTTGCCCGCACCGCCCGCCAGGCCTTCGCTGCTGGAGCATATTCAATAAATCCAATCCACTTGCCCGCTTCATTAACGAGCAGCTTGTACCTCAACCCTTCGGTCAAGCGCTTCTTGAGCCAGTTTGTCTTCGCGATGTAACCCGGATGCTTCCGGTTCTGAAGAAAGCAGTGCGCGAAATCATGTATATTGTTCTTGCTGACATCGACAATCTTCACATCGGACATTGAAACCTTCCTCATCTATTTGAAGCTACACCATAATCATCAGTGTCATTCCCTGAATGGATGAAATGCACCTGCTGCATTGTCGGCCTAGCCAGCCGGCATTGATTTGTGGAAGTGTACAATAATCCAGCCAGCTTCACGTTTTTCCAGAACCCAGGTGCAACGGATAGGAAGCTCAACCAGGTTCTCGGCCATCATCGCCTTGAGGTCCCACAGGCAGGTAGCCCAGGCAAGCTTGCCGTCGGCACAGACACGGATTTGCAGCCCGCTCACCTCAATGTTTGTCTCAGACAACATCCCGTTTTGCCCTTCCATGACTTTCTTAAGAGCGTCCCAACCAGCAATTGGTTTGCCAAATCCTCCGAAATTGACCATTGCACTATCATGTGCCACGAGCTTTGCGTACGCCTCCATATTCTCGGTCTCAACGCTTTTCACGTATTCATCAAGAACCGCGTTCACGGCAGCGGTCTCAGCCTCAATGTCCACAGATGGCTTCTTGCAGGCAACAAAAACCAGTGCCGTAAATAGCATAGCCAGTGTTATATACTTCACATTAACCTCCTCTTTGAAGGATAGCATATTATATTACATGTAGTTCGAGAATAAGAGAACTGCTATAAAGATGTTTATGGGTATTATACAGTAATAAATCTTCTGTTGTCAACCGAGTAAGCTAATCAACACTGGAACAATCAGGATAAGCAGAATTCCCAGCCAAAACCAATATGAACCAAACATGTGCGTGTGTGCTCGGTAAGCCTCATATTCATCTTTGAACCTCTTTCCGACATCATAAAACTCTTCGAGCCTTGCCTGAACGAAATTCGCGATGAAGACGAGTGGAAACACTAGCATGCCGTCGAAGTTAACACGCACGATCGAAATACCCAGCGAGATCAGCACTATACCCAAGTATATCGGATGGCGGCTGAACCTGTAAATCCCTGATGTAAGCAACCTGCCTCCGGTATCCTGGCCTCCGATCGCATGCCTTTTGAAGACCGTGTACACCAAGAGACCAACGCTTCCCAAGACAAGAATTTGTCCGAAGACCGCATACCAGTGCACAATAAGCATATTCTCAAATATCGCAGGTTTGGCTATCACCTTGGGGTCAGAACGGATGCCCACGGCAAGATAACACAACGCATTGTAGATAGCGACAAAGACCACGTTGAGCGGGCCGCTCTCTAACACACGATCGTATCTCTTCCTATCACGAAGCATGGTGCGCGAAACGAGCAAATAGATGCACAATGCTCCGATGAGTAATGATCTGATCAACCAATTCCAGGACATTTCATTCCCTTCGATTATTCTATTTCTGACACTGAAGGCAGAAATAGCACGCGCCGCCCAGATACTGCATCTTCTCTATCCTCGTACCGCACTTTGGACACGGCTTGCCGACCGCGTTTTTATCCATGAGGCGCACGTATCGACCAGGCTCACCAAAGAGGTCGTATTCATCGTAACGTCCACTTTTTCCTATCACCTCGCTAACCGTGCTTTTTATCGCCCTGTAAAGCCTCCGTTTTTCAACGGTCGTCAGGCTTTCAACTGGATGGCGTGGATGCAGGCCTGCCTTAAACATTATATCCTGTGCTATCGCGTTTCCCAACCCGGGTATTAGCTGATCCTGGGTGAGCAATCCCTTCACACTCTTCTTCTCGATGAGACCGTTTATCAAAGCATTGAAATAGGCAAGCGTGAATTTCCCCTCGATGGGGGTTGTTTTCATACCCTTGACATACTTACGATTTCTTTCCTCACCCTTCACATGCAGCTCATAGGCGCCCCACATCTGCGTAGTTGCAGTAAGGCTGGAGCCATCATTGAACGCAAGGTATAGATGATATTTCTTCGGAACACTCGCCTCGGATTCATGATAGAGTATCTTGCCACCGCACTCACCGAACAGCAAAACATATCCAGGCTTCAGATCAACAAACAACCATCGTCCTTTTGCACGCGCCTCGCCGATCTTCTTACTCCTGGTCAGTTTCTCAAAATCCTTGTGTTTCCTATTGTACCAAACGAATTTGTGGGGCGAATTACCCAACACACCGCGTTCTATTACTTTGCCTCGCAGTGTTTCGTTCATTTGCCTGGCAATAGTCACATATTCTGGAAGTTCGAACATTTTTCACCGTATCGGCAATGTAATCAATCTTTCTCGAGGTTGTGGCCAAAATACGACTCTTCGAATCTTTCAAGCAAAGAACGCAGCTTCTCGATATTCATTAAATCGACCGTCTGTTTAGCTTTCATTGCATAAACAAGCATCTGGTGGAGTAATGTCACCTGATAAAGATACTTCTGATAAGCATCGCGATCTTCGGCATCCGTTATTTTGATCCTCTGCGTCAGGAAATACTGAGATACTATTTCTTGTATTTGGTTTGCATGCTCTTCCTTATTGATGACCCATCGTACGATCTGGTTGTAGCTCGTGTCTGCATCCTTTGTAAGTTCAACGACCATTCGCATGGATTTCTCAATGGTCGATATATGCTCTGCAATCATGTCAAACCGCATATCATCCCCGTATATACCGCATGGGATTTCACAGTGCGCGTCAACATTCCGGAACGTGGCGAAAAAAACCAACGCCACAATGTTTGGCCACAAAATAAAAGCCTTCTTCATAAAACCTCCTTATTCCCAGCTTATCAAATATGTATCGAGGTCGCTTCAGCAAATGATAACATCCAATATTATATAATAAATACGGGATTTCAAGCTCTGTTCTTACGGTACAAACCGATTGCCGACTCGGTTGTCACCTTACTGACAAATACCCCCCATTTCGCTCTAACGCGAATCTTACCGTGCTGCCGGTTGACTAGGGCACACAAATAGCTAGTATAGTATCATGGAATGGATAACAATAGTAACAAGAATCGCTATATCCATTGCGGTTGGCGGACTGATCGGCATTGAGCGCGAACTTGAGCACAAGCCTGCGGGCCTGCGTACGATAATCCTGGTCTGTCTGGGCTCAACAATCTTCATGCTGCTTGGCATCGAACTCGGCCTGCTGGGCAATGAGATCGGCCGAATCGTAGCTGGTGCGATAACCGGTATTGGATTTCTCGGAGCCGGTGCGATAATCCGTGCCCGGGGAGAAGTGTACGGTTTAACTACTGCGGCAACGATCTGGCTCGTTAGTGGACTCGGATTGGCTATCGGTGCGGGATACTACATACTCGCCATCATAGCCAGCGTTTCGGTTTTGATCGTGCTCAGAATTCTCGGAATTGTGGAAAAGGCGTTGAGTAAGAAATAAGCAGACTTAGATTCCCGAAGGCATTGTTGATTGTAGCATACCCAAGAAAACAACCTTGACAGTATCATAGTTTGTGTTGTATAATACCTTAAGAAACCATAGCACGTAGCGTATTCTTGAATGTTCGTTAGCGGAAAGGAGAGGAGTAAATCATGGATAAGAAAGAACGTCGTTCCGGTAAAGAGCGAAGATCGGGTAAGGATCGCAGAAAGTCTCAGGACCCCAATTACAAAGGGCCTGAACGTAGAAGCGGCAAGGATCGAAGGTCGGGCGGAGACCGACGCAAATCATAAGTGCAATTCATTCCAAGAGTCGATCAATAGTCTGAATTACCTATCGAACACATCTGTTCCCATCTATTATTGCAAGTTGACATGCACGGTCAGAGGTATATCATATAGCCGGAGGTATTCATGATAAGAATATATGCTACACTGCTGATATTGTTTATCGCAGCATCTTTCGCTGAAACGCCTATTTTTGAGACCCCATTGCCAATCCAGGCCAACGGCGTTAACATAAACGTCGGATACGGAGGAAATGCATCGCCCTTTATGATCGACTGGGATGGGGATGGAAAACAAGACCTATTACTCGGCCAGTTCGATCAAGGAAGGATTCGGTTCTATACGAACACGGGCACGAATTACAACCCCACGTTCGGGAATTTTGTCTATCTACAGGCCGGCGGTTCGTATATTTCGCTGAGCTCTGGCTGATGCCAGGGCGCAACGGTCGCAGTTTGCGACTGGAACGAAGACGGCTATCTTGACCTGATCGCCGGTGAGCGTTACGGCTATTTTACCTTCTTTCAACGGGACGCTGCCGGGCTGTTAACAAACATGGGACATCTTCAGGCCGATGGCCAAGATATTCAAACCGACAACAATTCGTGGCCATGGATCTGTGATTGGAACGAGGATGGCCGCAAAGACCTTCTCGTCGGTCAAGAAGGTATCAGCCAACCATGCAATGTTTACGTCTACATGAACGAAGGCTCAAACGCAGCGCCTGTTTTCGGCGATTCGACGCCAATCCTATTCAATGGCACTCCATCTACTTATTGGCGAACCATACCCGTGCTCCAGGACCTCGATCTCGACGGTAAAAAAGACATGATCCTGGGCGGCTGGTACAGTGATGTTAGGTTCTACACGAATGTGGGCACGAATGCTAGCCCGGTTTTCACCAATTACATATATCTTGTACAACCGGATTCACAGAACTACAGCAATGGCAATCCACCCCGCATAAACTTTACTGACTGGGATGGGGATGGGGACCTAGATATGATAACGTGCGATTATTATGGATCAGTATTCCTGCGCGAGAATGTAACACCGCAAAGTGTAGTTGAGAATACTACCGAAGCGATCGAGTCAATAGGTCTGACGGTAACCCCCAATCCATTCTCTACTACAATCATTCAACACTGTATCGAGCGTCCAGGATCAAGAATCAAGAATCTCCTGGAGTGGCAGTGACGATGCAAACAGGAAGCTGGGCAATGGAGTATACTTTGTCACACTTCGGACTAACAGGGGCACGCTAACCGAAAAGATCCTAATCACACGCTGACGGCGTCCAAGACACCCACTATGCGAATAACACAGTGACTTAATGACTTAGTGACTACCAGTTTGTTTCTTGGATTATCTACGACATATCACGGCCGGTGAATAACAGTGGAAACACGATGTCGCTGGTGCAACAAGGGAGCCAGACCGCCAAGAAGAGGAACAGCGGTATGACAACCAGCTGAACCGGAGCAACGCTATTACCCAGAGCCATGGTCATGTGGAATAGTGAAGCCCAGGTGCTCAGGAAGACGTGGCCGGCATGCGGGACACGTGTTCTCGGCCAGAAGAATCCGATAGCAATACCCAAAAAAACCAAAGGGTTCACTAACCACCATTTTTCTATGAAACCAATGTGTACACCCTTATGGGGCAGATCAAGCAACCACTCACCGACAAAGGGTATCAGCGAATCACTCATTGTGGCGATCCCTACCGAGCCGACATAGCCTATGATCACAGTAGCAAGAAAACCCGCTTGGCTATTACGCCGGTACAATGCCGCTGTGACCAGCGCACTCAACAGAGCATGCCCAGGGTGCAGGAACCAGAACAGTGTATCGGACAACGAACGCGGTACATTGAAACTGAAGAAAACGACCATGATCACGATCCCTGATAGTGTCCCCAAGGCGGTAAAGGGAGCGTGATGCCTAAGCTCGCGTATTGTCCTGGCAAACATTTCTAGATTCTCTAGACTGTTTTATCCGGCTTCACGTACTGTGCGACCCCTCTGCTTTCATGAATATGCAAAAATGTTGCTCGGGCAAGAAATCGAAATCCTTCTCAAGAGCAAAACCAACTTCGCCCATTTCTTTTATGATTACTTCCTTTGGAACATGATGTCCAAATAGACGGCGAAAACTAATCGGCTTCCCCTTGTCGTACTCAATGACCACAAATCTGCCATCGGGCTTGAGAAAGTTGATCAGGTTCTTGAAATATTCTGTTCGATCCTTTATGTGATGTGTGACATTGCGCATAAACACGAAATCAAGTGTTTCCTCTGGTAAA
>JASFEK010000044.1:0-12492 GCA_050124875.1 Caldifarciminota bacterium
GAACTGCGCCGCGGCACTGTCACTGAGTACGCGCTTCAAATACATCCGAGCGATGGCATAATCCTCATCCTCATACGCATCGAGCGCGCGGTCATAGTCCCCAGCCTCAGCTGCAATGGAGAGTGAGAAGAGCAGTGCCGCAGCCAGCAGGCAGCGACAAGCGTGATCAGCCAGCACGGTGCCTCTCTTCCAGGAGAACCTGTTCGAACTTACGGGCCGCTGCATCCCATGAGAATTCCCTAGACCACTTGCTTGCCGCCGTTGAGAATTGCCGCCATTTGCTGTTGTCATCGAGCAAATCCACAATGCACCTGGCCATTTCATCGATATCACCATACTTGTAGAGGAATCCGGTTTCATCATGGACTACGACTTCACGCAAGCCCGGCGAATCAGCACATACTACTGGTGTACCACATGACTGCGCCTCAATCGCGGTGAGCCCCCAGCCTTCCTTGACTGATGGTTGAACGATCACACGCGCGCTACAATAGACGCGGGACTTCTCATCCTCCGACACAAAACCTGGAAAATCTATACGGACATTCAGCTTGTGGGCAAGAGTTTTCAAACCGTCCAGGGCATCGCCGTCACCCACGATCCTCGCTTGTATATCCCGGCGGCGGCTGATCAATGCTACAGCCTGCACAAAGTGGTCGATTGACTTGTAGGTTTTCACACGACCCACATAGGCGATAAGATCCTTTTTCCGCTTCGGCGCGGGTCGCGCCATCTTTTCGGGAATACCACTATGGACGATATGTATCTTGCTCTCAATACCGATTTCGCGTAGATCTTGTGCCGTGCTCCTGGAGATCGCCACAAAATTCGAGCTGCGGTAGAAAACACTGATCAACCTCTCGGTCGCAATAACATACGTGGCAAAGAGTGGATTGGTTTCCCGGTATATAGTGGAGCGGAAAAGATGCATGACGGTAGGTAACACCTTCTTCCGCGTGAACATAGTCGAATAGAATGGTATCTTATTCAGGTCATCAATGATCACGTCCGCGCGCTGATGACGCAGTATCGACCGCAAGGCGCCGGGAACAAGGTAGTTGAAGTTCGAACGCCGGCCGACCCTGTAGATCTCGAACCCGTCGAGCAGCTCGTGCCGCGCCTGCCCTGGCGCCCGGCTACACAAGAGCATGACACGGTGGCCCTTCTTTATCAAACGGGAGAATATTTCATAGAGGTAAACCTCGGCACCGCCGGCATAGGGATTCTGCCAGTCCTGCCAGTTTATGACGATGATGTTCATCTGAGAATATATTACACTTTGGCACGCCAGAAATTCAAAAGGTCCTCCAGCGTCTTCTCGATCTTCACCTTGGGTGACCAGCCGGTCAGTTTGGAGAACTTGCCGCCGTCACCCAGCAAGACCGGGATGTCAACCTTGCGGACCTTTACCGGGTTCGTCCTCAAGTCGAAGGGCTTCTTCGACAACTGGACAAACTCTTCCACCAGCTCAGCAATCGTATACCCTTGCCCGCTCGCTATGTTATAAGTCTGTCCGGATTCGGTCTTGCCGAGTGCCAAAAGATAGGCATTGATGATGTCATTGATATTCAAAAATTCACGCTTGGCTTCGAGATTGCCGAGCTCGATCAAAGGCGCCCGCTTCCCCTTTTCGATCTCGCTGATCTGTTTGGCGATCGTGGGTAGCACAAAAGTCTCTGCCTGGCCAGGCCCTGTGTGCGTGAACGGTCTCATGATCACGCAGTCTAGGCCGTCACTCTGGAAATCGTTGCATATCAATTCTGCAGCATACTTGCTAATCGCATAAGGGTTCTTCAGAACGACCGGTGAGTTCTCAGTCAAACCCTCCCCACCGCCATACACCTCACATGTCGAGACGAAGAAGAACTTCACATGTTTGTTCAAGGATTTCGCGGCTTCCAGCATATTTGCCGTACCCGAGATATTCGTGTTATAGGCTATGGCCCGGTCCCGGAACGACTTCGCGACCGAACTCACGGCCGCGAGATGAAAGATCAACTCCGGTTCGTGTTGTTTTACAATCTCGGCGACGAGATCCAGGTTGAGTATATCGAGTGCGACGTACTTGCCCTTCTTGGGTATTAGCTGCGGTAGGCAGGTCGGAACAACTTCATAACCCGCTTCCACGAGTGCCTTGATCAGATGCGAGCCAACAAAGCCTTCGCTGCCCGTAACGAGAATCGTCTTCATGCCAGGACCGTACGCCAATAGTCCATTAAATCCTTCAGGGTCTGGTCAAACGGTATCTCCGGCTTCCACCCGGTTGCCTTTCTGAATTTTTCCGATGATCCGGTTAGCAACTGAACATCTGAAGGACGCAAGCGGCTTGGATCCTGTTCGATCTTTATTTCCACCTTGGTCAATGCCACCAATTTCCCCAATAAGTCCTTGATCTTGATGCCGCTGCCCGAGGCGATATTGTACACCTCACCGGGCGTACCCTTATCGAGGGCAAGGGCATAAGCACGGACTACGTCGCGCACATCCGTGAAATCACGAACCGCGTCCAGATTGCCGACATGCAGAACCGGCTCTCTCCGGCCCTGTTCGATCTCGATCAGCTGCCGCGCGAAAGTTGAGGTCACGAATACCTCACCCCGCCTGGGTCCAGTATGATTGAAGGCCCGTGTACGCACGATCTTCATACCGTAGCTCTTGAAATACTGATAGCCCAGAAAATCCTGACCCACCTTGCTCACCGCATAGGGGCTAAGCGGCCGCAGCGGATTACTTTCGGTTATCGGCAATTCATCAGGATGTACCAGTCCGTATTCTTCACTGGAACCGGCAATATGAATCATCGGATCGATCCCTGCCGCACGCACTGCCTCAAACAAGTTCAGTTCGCCGGTGATGTTCGTATCGATCGTCTCTTGGGGTACACGCCAGGAGAATGGTACGTAACTTTGGGCAGCAAGGTGAAATACCTGATCGGGCTTAACCGCTTCGATCACCGACTTCATGGCGAACGCATCCTTGATATCACATTCCAAGAGCGCTATCCTGCCTTCAATGTGCCGGATGTTGTCGCGATTCGAACGCCACTTTATCGTGCCGTGAACTTCGTGACCCCCGATCTTCAGAAAGTAATCGGCAAGATGACTCCCGGCAAAACCGGAAACCCCCGTAATGAGTATTTTCATATCAACTCCTCACAGTTTGACAAAAAAAGGAAGGTAGCCTACCGGATCAACGGGTTCGTTACGAAACCTCACCTCGTAGTGGAGGTGCGAGGACGTGGACCTCCCAGTTGATCCCACTGTCCCGATAACCTGTCCTCCATTAACCCGGTTCCCATCGAGTACCTCAATAGAATTCAAATGGCCGTAAAAGGTTGAATAATTCTTATTGTGCTCGACCACTACGTAATTGCCATATAACGAATCCCAGCCCGCACCGTTCACCACACCGGATGCTGCGGCGATCACGGGCGAGAATTGAGGAGCAGCAATATCTATACCGTAATGGCCAGGCCCAAATTCCCTGGATACCTGCCCCATGGTGGGCAGCAGTGAAGGTATATTCTCGGGCATTTCCTTGAGCACCTCGATCTCCGTGTAGTTGGGGCTGATCTCGGTAATGCTGGGTTCAACAATGTCCGGGGTCTTCTCAATCCCCAACATAACCTTTATCTTTCTATTCGTCGCCTCAGCAATACGCAGATTCTCGCGTATCTCCTCAATCTTGGCAAACTCCTGTTCCAGCTGCGTATTACGTCTTCTCAGCATGTCGACTTCCATTGCCTTCACCGAAACCGCGGTGTAGTTGAGTGCCGCGGCGATCGCGAGGACGACGATGACAATAACAACGACCGAGATTATGATCGCCAATCTCCTTGAAAGGAAATAATGCCTGGAGTTCGTCGAATCATCCGGCGTGATCAGTATTGAATACCCTTTTTTCACCTAACTCAACCCCTGTTCACACGCCCTGGCCAACAACGCTATCGTGCCTTCAACATCATCTAAGTCGCACAATTCATTCGTCGAATGGATATGCCTTGTCGGAATGGATAACACCCCGCTCATGACCCCCTCTTTGACCAGCTGTATGACTGCCGCATCGGTCGACCCGTGCTCCAGTATCTCCAGCTGATAGGGAATACGCAGATCTTTGGCGTATGTGACGAGCTTATCCTTTACCTGTGGGTTGGCGAGAAACATGCTATCCTTCACCTTTATTGCCACGCCCTTGCCGACCGCAACCTGCATCCGGTGTGCCTCTGGTGTGTCACCCGTATCAGTTACGTCGACCGCCAGTGCATATTTGGGTGTGATGGCATAGGCACCGGTGCGCGCACCGCGCAAGCCTACCTCTTCTTGCACCGAGAAGACGAAATAGACATCATTCTTCGTCTTCTTGAGCCTCTTCGCGGCCTCGATCAAGCAGTAGCATCCGATCCGGTCATCGAGTGCCTTTGCCGATATCCGCTTGTCATCGAGCCAGATAGCATGCTGACGGAACGACGCAATGTCACCTATCTCTACCATCTTCTCCGCACTCTTCCTATCCCGCGCGCCAATATCAATATACATCTTCTCCAGCTTTGGTTTTGCGGACGCCTTGGATGAATCCTTGTGCGGCTCAATATCGATAACACCAATTGTCCCGTTCTCAAATATCACTCTTTGATTCAGCGCCAGTTCTGGAAAGACACCGCCCACATTGGTGAATCTCAGAAATCCCTTCTTGTCGACATAGGTGATGATCACACCGATTTCATCCATATGGGCGCAAAGCATGATCCGGTCGCCAGTCTTAGTACCCCGCGCCGGCGGGCGATGGGCGATCAGATTGCCGAGTCGATCAACAGTGATCTCCGAACACAAACCCTTCATGTGTTTATGGATCAGCTTACGTACATTATGCTCACGGCCCGCTGGACCATAGGCATTACAGAGGTCTTCAATTAAACCCATAATCAATCCTTTCTCATCATTCTTCGGATGCTGCGGTCGATGAGTTTAACAGCCGCGGCAATGTCCTTTTTGGAAGCGATCGCCATAGGAGAGTGTATATAGCGGGCCGGCACCGCAACGACCCCACAGCGCACGCCCTCCCGTACCAAGTGCATTGTGCCAGCGTCGGTGCCGCCGACCATCGGCCTCTTGATCTGATACGGTATTCGTTCCGCTTCTGCGGTCGTACGCAGGGTCTGTAAGATCTTAGGATCACAGATAACTCGACGGTCGGCTACGGTTATGGTTGGCCCCTTGCCAATGATCGGGTATTGCGGTACATCCCTTTCCTCGGGCCACTCTCCTGAGGACGTGGTATCAATGGCGAACGCGATATCCGGCTTCACTCGATAGGCGACAATGCCAGCACCCCGCAGACCAACCTCTTCCTGAACCGTAAATGCATAATAGAGCGGCAGATCAAACTCAATCAAGCGCATCAGTATGTGACAACCGATCCTATTATCAAATGCCTTACCGCCGATGAGATCTCCGTTCTCGCGGAAATCCGTATCAAACGTAGCATAGTCTCCGACGGTCACCAACTTGGCTGCCGCCTCACTAGATGCCGCCCCGATATCAATAAATAGCCCCTTTGCATCAGGAATCTTCTTCATTTCTTCATCTTTGGTGAGATGTACTGGCTTATGGCCAATGACCCCGCATACCCTCTTCTCGCCGATCAAGACACGTTTTGCCAGGAGCACATGGGGCATGATCCCGATGGCGTAGAACCGTAGTAACCCGCTCTTCTCAATACCTGTGATCATGAGGCCGACCTCATCCATGTGAGCAGCCAGTAGTATACGCGACCCTCTTGTGCTGCCTTTCCGGGCAATCAGATTGCCATACGGGTCTTCGACGATCTCGTCAACCTTAGATTCAATGCTCCGCCTAATGTGCTGACGTACTCGGTCCTCGTCTCCGCTGACCCCCGGCATTTCACACAATTCTTTCAACATCCCCAAAGTATATTTAATAACCTATTATTGTCAACATAACGATTATCAACCACACCCAGCGATTTGGCGTTGACATCCGACAATACACGGATAATATTATAGTGAGGGTAAAATGACAATACTAACGTGTGTTGTACTCATTATTGGGTATGTTTATGAAGACAGCGACAGTCTACTCGTCGACAATGATACGCTCACCCTATGTGGTGACCATCAGTATGCACTGAAAGTACACATCAAGAACTATGCCCAGCTATTTGTGCGTTCAGCAACCGGTGCCCCGGATTCTACTGGTTGGTTGAAGCTGGACGCGCCACTGATCATCATCACTGACCACTCAATCATGGATGGTTCTGAACGTGGACACAGCGGTGCCTACATGAACAGCCACCCCTGGGGCTACGGACCAGGCGGCGGCGGTGCCGGCGGTGTCAGCGGCGGTGCTGGCGGTGGCGGTGCGTACGGAGGTGCCGGCGGTGTGGGCGGCGACAACTATGGTGGATCCGGCGGCGTCGCTTATGGAGACTCGGCTGATACACTCATTGACATGGGTTCAGGCGGTGGTGCTGGACGCCTGAGCGTGGTCGATGGTGCGGGCGGCGATGGCGGCGCATCGCTCTCGCTGCGCGGTACCGTAATCATGGTGGATTCCTCTGAAATACGCTTGAGTGGGCAGAGAGGCACTGATGGCTCGGTCGAAGCGGGCGGCGGCGGTTCAGGCGGCGGTCTCATGATCTGGTCGGACACGGTGCGGCTGCACTCCGTGGTTATCAACGCGAGTGGCGGAAACGGCGGTGACGCCTCGTTTGGCGGTGGGGGTGGTGCAGGCGGCGGCCGTATCAAGATATTCTATTCCCAGTATCTTGATACATCAGCGATCACGGCCTACGTCAACGGAGGCGGTGCGGGTAGCGGCAACTATGGCAATCCGCAACCCGGTACGGCCGGTTCATTCCACATCGGCATACCGACTGGAATCCAAGAGATAGTGAGCACGGTACCGACCATGCTCAAGCTCGCACCGAATCCAACGCGCGGCAATATCAGATTCACTGCTGAACGACCACCAGGAGAGGTTGTCGTGTACGGTTGTGACGGTAGGGTCGTTGCGGTCGAACACCTCGATAAGAAGACCGGTATGATCCAGTTGGACAATGTACTGCCCGGCATCTACTTCCTGAAGAGTGATGCGCTCAAAAACACGCCGATCAAGATCATACTGCTTCCTTAGCCAACCTTTGTCGCTGGCGCGGTCCGACACACAGGCATGCTCACCATCAAATGTGCCCGGTGCAAGGGCAAGCTGTTCCGCTATCTCAAGCTCGGTAAGGGCCGGGTTTTGCGCTGCTATAAGAGCCGGATCAAGAATGACCGCAGCGTTCGCAATGGCCGCCAGGTCTTGTGCCAATGCGGTAACCTCATTGGCATTGATGAGCAGAAATGGATCAAGATGCGCCCGGCTGCGTTCTTCCACACCGGCACGAAGAACTAGAAAGCGTTCATTATTCTCTTGCAATAAACCAGGAAATATATATAATAGGCACTAAATCAGACTCATTACACCTGATCAGAATGACAGTTCACAGGTATTTTTTTAGGAAAAAGCTAAGGATTTTAAGGAGGCTAACAAGATGGATGCTAAAGTCAGCGATTATCTGAAACAAAGATTAGGGGAACAAGGCTTCAACAAGCTGGCAAAGATCGACAACCCTGACCTGCATGCTTTCATTGCGAAGTACCTTGAACACTGCAATCCGAGCAAAATCTTCGTGTGTGCAGACACCCCCGAAGATGTAAAATACGTAAGGGACGCTGCAGTCACAAATGGCGAAGAGGAACGGCTTGCCACCGAGGGCCATACTATTCACTTTGACAACTTCCATGACCAGGCACGCGACAAGGAACATACTGTCATACTCGTTCCGAAAGGGGTCGACCTAGGTCCAACGATCAGAACTGGTGACCGCGAAGAGTGCCTGAAGGAAATCCACGAGATCATGAAAGACATCATGAAAGGCAAGGAACTCTATATCCGGTTCTTCTGCCTGGGGCCGACGAATTCCCTCTTCTCAATTCCGGTTGTTCAGCTCACTGATTCTGCTTATGTTGCGCATAGCGAGGATCTGCTTTACCGTCGCGGCTACCAAGAATTCCTGCGTCAGGGCAAGAACGCACGTTTCTTCAAGATGGTTCATTCAGCCGGCGAACTCGACGAGCGTAACACGAGCAAGAATCTGGACAAGCGCCGCATCTATATTGATCTCCAGAACAATACGGTATACAGCTCAAACACGCAATACGGGGGCAACACGATCGGGTTGAAGAAACTGTCCATGCGCCTGGCGATCAATCGCGGTTCCAAGGAAGGCTGGCTGACCGAACACATGCTCGTCATGGGCATTCACGGACCACAGAACCGGGTGACCTACTTTACCGGCGCGTTCCCATCGCTGTGCGGCAAGACATCCACCGCCATGCTTGACAACGAGACGATCGTCGGTGACGACATCGCCTATCTAAGAAAGAAGGACGGCGAAGTGCGCGCGGTGAACGTGGAAAAGGGAATGTTCGGCATTATCCAAGGTATCAACTCCAAAGATGATCCGATACAGTGGAAGGCATTACATACGCCAGGCGAATTGATATTCAGCAATGTCCTTGTGACACCGGAAAAGAAGACCCACTGGATCGGCAGGGACGGCGAAATACCACCCAAAGGACGTAATCACTCTGGTGAATGGCATAAGGGCAAGAAGGATGAGAAGGGAAACGAAATAACAGTATCCCACCCCAATGCACGCTTCACGGTCTCGCTCGAGAATATGGAAAACCTGGACAAGACACTGCATGACCCGGATGGTGTAGCCGTCGGTGGTATGGTATACGGTGGCCGTGATTCAGATACGTGGGTGCCGGTTGAGGAATCGCTCGACTGGACCCACGGTATTATCACTAAGGGCGCGTCGTTAGAGTCAGAAACAACAGCCGCGACCCTGGGCAAGGCTGGAGTGAGAAAATTCAACCTCATGTCCAATCTCGATTTTCTGTCCATACCGGTCGGACAATACATACAGAAAAACTTGGATTTTGCAAAGGATCTGAAAAAGACACCGCTCATCTTCTCGGTTAATTACTTTCTCAAGGATAAGGACGGGAATTTTCTCAATGAGAAAACCGATAAGAAAATCTGGTACAAGTGGATGGAGCTGAGAGCGCACAATGATGCCGAGGCGATCGAAACACCGACCGGACGCATCCCCAAGTACGAAGACCTCAAGCAACTCTTCAAACAAGTTCTGAACAAGGATTACAGCGAGGAAGCATACAAGATGCAATTCACGGTACGTGTTCCCGAGAGTCTAGCAAAGATCGACCGGATCAAAGAAGTATACGAGACCAAAGTCGCCGATACTCCTAAAGTACTCTTCGACGTTCTCGAGGCACAGCGCAAGAGACTACTCGAAGCACAGAAAAAACATGGTGATTACATCACGCCCGACAAACTAGCATAGAACGTTAATAGGTTTGCCGAAGGGGCCGGCTTTGCCGGCCCCTTTTTTCATATGCTACTGCCGTGACACGGGCAGATCACCGCTTGCGTATTCATTTGTTTGTTGACAGTTTACCCCATCATGCTATAATCTATCGAATATACACAACTTGATTCCATTATTCATGTAAACAAAGGAGGTCAACATATGGCACGAAGAAAAATCGACGAATTTATCCAAAATCGTGAGCAATTGATCAGAAATATGTCGGATTACTGTGGTCAGGACGCTAAGAGATTTTTCCATCTCGATTCCCAGGTATACAAGCAAGGCGCCCTGCCTGCGAAAACCAAACAGCTGCTGGGACTCGTCGCCTCGCTCGTGATGAGATGCCAGGAATGCATTGACTACCATCTGATAGGCTGTTATGAAAACGGTATTACGGACAAAGAACTCGCCGAAGCCTTGACCATCGGGTTGATCGTCGGCGGATCGATCACCGTACCGCATCTACGCGAAGCCTATGCCATGTGGGACGAGCTGAAAAGAGGGGTGCAAGATGAGATCTGAGTTCACCGGGCCACGCGTGTGGTACAACGAGAAAATGCTCCAGGATGTCGTGCAAGCATTGAGGAAACGTGACTTCGAAGCTGCCTATTTTGCCGATATTGAACAAACCAATAACGAACTACTCAGTGTAATACCGGCTAAGGCAAGTGTAGGTATTGGCGGATCGGTCACGATACGTGAACTGGGTATCATCGATAAGCTCGAAAAACGCGGGAACAAGGTGGTCCATCACTGGAAAAAAGATATTCCCAAGGAGAAGAACCGTGAAGTCAGAAAAGCAGAAGGAATCGCTGATTACTATCTGTCCAGCGCAAATGCCCTGACCAAAGACGGCGACATCATCAACATTGACGGTATTGGCAATCGAGTCGCGCACATGATCTACGGACCCGACAACGTGATAATCATCGCTGGGTATAACAAGATCGTGACCGACATCGATGAAGGGATTTTGCGCAGCCGGGAGGTCGCGGCAGTGATCAACGCACACCGCCTCGGGCTGAAAACACCATGTGCTCCGACCGGCAAGTGTGTAGACTGCAATGCACCGACAAGGATATGCCGGGTCACCACGATCATCCAGTACCGCCCATGGCAAACGAATATCCGCGTGATGCTGGTCAACGAGCATCTTGGATTCTAAATGAGAATTGGTTTTGTCCAATTCAATCCCTGCTTTGGCAACAAGGAGGAGAACCACGAAACCATTGAGCATCTCGTAGAGGATATTCAGGCCGACGTGCTGGTACTTCCCGAGTTGTTCAATACGGGCTACGCATTCCTCAACAAAGACGAATTGGCCGAGCTGGCCGAACCATTACCAGGTGAAACAAGCGAGTTCATACAGGCTCTGGCAAAGAAGACGAAGTGCGCGCTCGCCTACGGTTTCGCCGAAAGAGCCGGCGATCTCTACTACAACTCCATGGTTTTCATGACGGGGTCAGGGATCACCGCATCCTACCGCAAATCACATCTTTTCTTCGAAGAGAGATTTCTTTTTCAGCCCGGCGACACCGGGTTCCAGGTTTTCGAACACGAGCACGTGAAATTCGGCCTCGTCATCTGCTGGGACTGGATATACCCGGAAGCAATACGGACCCTGGCCCTGAAAGGAGCCCAGATCATTCTCCAGGCGGCAAACCTGGTCACACCTTATTGCCCCGACGCCATGGTCACGCGGGCGGTTGAGAATCGTGTGTTCATCGTCACGGCGGATCGTGCTGGAGATGAAATACGGGGAGACAAGCATTTCCACTTCATCGGCATGAGCCAGGTTATTGCTCCGAATGGTGAAATTCTGGTACGGCTCCACGAGGAAGCCCGCGCGCAAGCCGTCGAGATCGACCCGGCGCTTGCCTTGAATAAGAAAATGAATATCCACAACGACCTTTTCGCTGACCGCCGGGATGACTTCTATTTCAGATAGCAGCCAATACCCATTGTCAGTAAGAACACGGCGCACTAATTTGCCGGGCAGAATGTTGACAAAAATTCCAATATCCTTAGAATTACCGACAAGATGAAGCGACAACCAGAAACAGTGATCTGCGAAAAATGCGGAGCCGAAAACAAGAAAGGCGTCACGCATTGCATCAAATGCGGCAACGAACTCTTTCGCGACTATTACAAAGGTATTCAACTAAGGAATACGATCACTACCGTCGGCCTTTTCCTCCTGCCCTTCATAATCTTCTCGTATATCATTACCTTTGAGACTTCCCGTCATCTCGAGAACCAGGTTAAACAGAACCTCAGCTATTCGGTCGACGTGAATGTCGGAGTCATCAAATCCTTCCTCGAAGAAAGAAAGCGAGACCTCCTCTCGATAGCCAATGTCGGCATCGAAGGTCTCAGCGCCGTGCAATCAAGAGCATCTTTCTATAAGCGTTTTGTCGGCGAAAAACCTTCTTTTGCCTTCATCGCCATTGCCGACCCTAAGGGACAGATCATCTATGCAACTAACGGTATGGACGATAACATCGACCAGCGTACTTATTTTCACGAATCTTCCCGGGGTGCGTTCTACAACAGTGGCATATTCTATTCAGACCTCCTCGATACAACTGCGATGATCATTTCATCGCCCTTGAGAAACCGAAACGACGAAATCATCGGCGTTATCCTGGCTTCAATATCGCTGGAAAAATTCTATGATCTCATCCTTGATCTGCGTATGGGCGAGACGAGCGAGATATTCCTGGTCAATGAAGAAGGGGTCTTTCTTTCATCCTCAAAGCTCGGCGGTAAGATACTCGTCGAATATGGGCATTACGAATCTGACCCCAATCCTCATACGGGTGAGAGTGGTATTACGATCCACCGTGATTATCGCGGCGAAAAGGTCATCTGCGCATTTGAAAGATTCAGCGACTTTCATGGATACCTGGTATCGGAAATGGATGTACGCGAGGCCCTAGCCCCGGTGGCGCGCCTGCGCACAGCAATGTTATACATCTTTCTTGTCTTCGGCAGCTTTCTATTAGTCTCGTCCGTCTTCTTTTCCCGACAAAT
>JASFEK010000045.1:0-11806 GCA_050124875.1 Caldifarciminota bacterium
CTTGAATAATGCCATGTACTTCTTATTCACCGAGGGTGCACGCGGGATCTTCACCCTGAGTGGATTGACCGGAACTCCGTTCTTGTGCAACTCGAAATGCAGATGCGGACCGGTTGAAAGCCCGGTTGATCCCAGATACCCGATCAACTGACCCGATGTGACCCTCTTGCCCACGCGAAGGCCCTTTGCGAACCGTGAAAGGTGTCCGTAGCGCGATCTGAAATTATTCTTATGGCGTATTTCTACCAGATTACCGTAGCCACCCTTCCACCCCTTGAAGACGACCTTGCCGTCACCGATTGAGGCAACCGGTGTACCGATGGGTGCCACATAGTCCAATCCATGATGCGGTCGCCACACCTTCAGTATCGGATGAAACCTCCGCTTCGAGAAGTATGAACTGATGTATGAAAAGCGCAGAGGGGATTTCAGCAATGATTTCCTCAGTGATTTTCCCTCCAAATTATAATAATCCTCATTTCCGTCCGGATCACAAAAATACACGCCGTGATAATCCCCTACGTCGCCCTTATAACGTGCATAATAGATACCGCCATAATCGATGAATATCGAATCGCAGAAAGTCTTCTCGATGTATATGGCGAAGGAATCACCATCCTGGGTATCAGTAAAGAAGTCAATCTCCCAGGCAAAAACATCAGCAAATCTAATGACCAGATTCGAGACCTCGCCCAATGCCAGCATGGATTCGTAGAGTGTAGAATTGATATTGCCTTTAACCAATGCCAATACTGTATCTATGTAGGGGTATCTCATCGATACCAGGTAGTTCGTACTATCTCTGACTACATAGTATATGTTCTTGAGGTCCTGATGATAAATCATCTCCGCGAACCTGCCATCTATTTTGGTCAGGGTTATCGTGTCTCCCGGAAAACATTTACGGAAGGGAAATCTTGCGTTCTTCAGCGCGGTGATAATCGCCAGCCGACTGTCGGCGACCGAAAGCTTATCCAGTATCGCCTCAAGATTCTCCCCGCGCTTCACGACATGCCTGTTCACGGATTCCACTGGTTCGGCGAGTTCTTCCCCCTGCTTGCCACAGCCGACGATGATCAGCGTAAGGAGCAGGTAAAGGCTAAACCTGTTGCTTAATGTATTCCTTGACCCAATCATCGAATACCGTGTTCTTGTAGGCAAAAGCACAGCCTTCAACCGATAACTTATCGATTTGGGATAGTTGGAAGATGATCGTCTTCAGATCAGAAAATCCCCACATATCAAACTCAACCTGCAGATACCGTTTCTTGAAGCGGGACGCAATATTACCCACATACCCTATGTTCTTGAGCAACCTGCGCAACTCTTTGACACGCAACTTTGTCACGACTGCGACATGAATATGCATGTAGTTCTTGATTACGCTCCAGTTGAAATTGGGCGCGATTGACATGATACCTTGGCGGTTCCTACGCGTCCAGATGAGACGTGAGAGTTGTATCTCGCGGTCGGATTTGGGATTATTCGTTATCGCATTGATCATTGCGTAATCGATGCTCTTCTCACCACACAGGTCGGTGAGTATTTGCCAATCCTGCTGCAACATGACCCGCGGCATTGTGACATCGTATTCGCCGATCTTGTATACCTCGGTGTATCTCATTCCGGTAAGCTTATTAGAGAGCATTTTGATTTCGCGTAGATTCTTGGTATAGAAAAGAAGAGAAAGATTCGGACAGACTCCAGAGGGAAATGCCATATTTTCCACCTTCTCCTCTAGGAACGGTATCCTTTCTTCGCTCTTGAATCTTGATGTTGCATCTCCGGCTATACAAGCCCAATACCACTTGCCGCCATACAAACCGGGCAAGAACAGCTTGAAGCCGTAGCTTTCTATGAAACCGGAGTCTTCGAAATTCTTGACCCGCAGTAGTATCTCTTTGCGTGTGATATGGAATTTGCTCCTGAATTCTTGGACCGGAATGGTGCCTTGAAGTTCAAGCTGTCGTATCAGATTCAAATCGATGGGATCGATTATCACTAGCGGATTATAAGCGAAAATACCGATTCGTCAATACTAATCGGATTCGTGAGCCAACATACATTTCTGGGTTTTCACGAACACGACTCACGGTCATTTGGCTACTTGCCAATACAGAATTCCTCAAAAATCCGGTCGAGTAGCTCTTTGCGTAACACGTGACCCGTAAGTTCACCCAGGACGTTCAATGCACTGTGCAGCTCATAAGCAGTGGTCTCGATCGTAGGCGCGTTCTTGGCGTCAACCAGACATCGTCTGGCTTTGGTCAAGGCATCAATATGGCGGTGCCTCGTGATCAACATGTCATCTCTTGACTCATCGGGCAGGAGCGTGCTCTTGATACGATCCAGCAGGTATTCTACATTATCACCGGTCTTTGCGGATATTTTCACCGAATCAGATAATATGCTCTCGTTCACAAGCTTGACATTCAGGTCGGTCTTGTTGACGACGAGGAGTTTCTGCTTGAGTTTTACCAGGTCATATAGACGGACGTCTTCCTCGTTCAACGATTCAGAACCGTCAAATACGAGCAGGATCAGATCTGCATTATCGATAAGCGATCTTGTTCTCTGCTGTGCCATGCTGTCGGGCCCGGGAAGAGTCGAGAAGATTCCGGCCGTATCAAAGAGTCTGACCTGAACGCCCCTGATCTGGATACACTCTTCCAGAAAATCGCGTGTCGTGCCGGGTTGTTCATGGACAATCGCCCGGTCGTGTCCAAGCATACGGTTGAAAAGCGTTGATTTACCGACATTGGCACGCCCCAGTATCAATACACGATAACCTTCTTTGATCTTCACCCCTAGACTTGCGCCGCTCAGCAGACTATCAACCACCCCGATTATTGCCGTAAGGTCCTGGGTGAATTCGTTTTGATTAAGGCCGACATCCTCTTCATCGGGAAAATCGATCTCGGCTTCAACCAAAAATAATTGGTCAACGATTTTTGAGCGGATCTCGTATATCTGTTCCGAGAGTTTTCCCTCGTACTGCAGCAATGCTAACCTTCTTGCCTGTTCAGAGGTTGCGGTCACCGTATCGAGAACCGCTTCTGCCTGGATGAGATCAACCTTGCCGTTAAGCAGGGCTCGCTTGGTGAATTCGCCGCGGTTTGCTACGCGTGCACCATGCGCGATCAAGAGCCTCATTATGCGATCCACGATCAACGGATTGCCATGACATGACAACTCGACCACATCCTCGCCCGTATATGAACTGGGTTTATGAAATGCAGTAGCCAGCGCAGTGTCTATGGTCTCCCCAGTTTCTGAATCGACTATGTGTCCATGGTAAGCACGCTGCGCCTGCACCGGCAGCGTCGCCTCGGTGAATCTGAATATCTTATAGAGCAGGGGTATAGCCTGTTCGCCACTCATCCTGATGACCGCGATGCTCGAATGCCCTGCGGGAGTGGCGCAGGCGGCTATGGTGTCACTGGGATTCATCGCTCGGAGCAATGATCACATTCTTGCTTGCTCCCTTCCCGATGCTGTAGATTTTCACTCCTTTTATCTCGCTTAGCTTACTCTCTACTATTTGCTGCTCACGCTTGGTAAGCGGATCGAGTGCCATCTCACGTCCGGTCTGTAGTACGATATGAGCAATTGCCTCGGCCTTCTTCTTGAGGAAATTCGTCCGACGCATACGATATCCACTGACATCAACCAAGATCTTCAGATTCGGATGAAACCGTTTCATCAAGCGCGTAATAACATACTGTAAAGCCCAAAGCGTTTCACCCTTCTTACCGATCAGGATCGCATCAGCGTGCCTGGTTTTGATGTTGAGATAATACCCCTTATCGTCCTTGGTGATGTTGATGTTCGGTCTGAATCCGCAGCTCTCAAGTATGAATTTGCTAAGTTCGAGAAGGTGCTGGCGAGGCTCTTTCACTTCCATTTTGATCTTCACCTCCCCTTCCTCTTCGGAAAGGGTTTCGTATTCGACTTCCTCTTGCCTCACCCTTAATGTCTTCAATCCGTTCTCAATAGCCTCTTCGAGATCTTTCCCTGACGCTTCAACCAGTCTCATTTTAGTCCTCCTCTTCTAATGACAAAGTGTTCAATCAGTGTCAAAATATTATATGAAAACCAATACAACTGCAGCCCGGAGGGCAAGCTTAAAAATATCCAGACCATTAAAATAGGCATGAAAATTACCATCAACCGTTGCCTGGGATCGATAGTCGTCGTTAGCGATTGAATCAGCATCATCACGCCCATGCTGATCGGTAATACGTAGTAGGGATCCTTTAGCGACAGGTCGGTGATCCAGAATATGAAACTGGCTTGTCGGAACTCGATTGAAGTCGTCAGCGTACGGAATAGTGCGAAGAATATTGGCATTTGAATAAGCAAGGGCAGGCACCCAGTGAACGGATTGACCTTGTAGGTCTTGTACAGATGCATCATTTCCTGATTGAGCCGTTGCTGGTCATTCTTGTATTTCTGCTGGATCTTCTTGAGTTCTGGCTGAATCATTTGCATCTTGTGCTGGGACATGATCATCTGTCTCGAAAGCGGAAAGAATATTACCTTGATCAGTAGAGCAAAGATCATGATTGCGAATCCGTAGTTGCCGATCAGTGAATGCATGAAGTTGAGGATGGCCATGATGACCCGGGAAATAGGTCCCCAGAAACCACCTGAGGCAAGCTCTTCATAACCCTTCTCGTACTGTGCCAGTTGTCTGCGATCCATGGGCAGCAGGAGTACGCTGATGTCGATATCTGATACATTCATGATCTCGGCACCATACCGGTCCTTTCCCCCACCCATGTAATAGCATCCAAATGCCGCATCCTTGGTTTCTTCTGGCTCGGTGTCATCGGGGAACTTGGTAAACTGCAATTTATCGATCACGCCATTGTTGTTAATCATCAGGATAAAATACTTGCTGCGTAGTGCAAACCAGTCAACTTTGCCAGTGTATTCGTAGGTTTCTTTGATCTTCTTGGTGATGGTTTCGACCTTTTCATTCTTAATGTAAACATTGAAGTTTCTCAAATCATCGCCGCGATTCTTAGTCTCGGTCACGTTCAGGCCAGACTTCAGACTGAGTATTAGCGGCATCGTATCTGAAGAGACACTAAGCGAGAAGCCGTAGGTTTTGTCGAACCGGTACGTCTTGGTAACGGTTCTGCCTGAATTCGCATAACTGAATACGACCGAATCACCGGTGGCGGTATATTCGAAGTAGTTGTCCTGGTTGGGACTATCCTTAAGCAAACTGACGAAAAGATTTTGCCCGGGTGGCACGATATCAACATCATAGTCCTTAAGGTACAGAGAACGTACCGAGCCGCCAAAACTCGAGAGTACAACTCTCATATGCTGACGATCGATCACGATCGTATCTTGCTCCACGGGTATGGACATCTCTTCTTCTTCGGCCATAACCGGTTCAACTGCCTTGTCTTCAACCGTAGGTTCTCGTGCGGCCGGCTGCTCGGCCGGTCGATTCATCATCGTCCAGATGAACAGAATGCCTATGATTATCAGAAATGCAAGTGCAATACGGCTGCGATCACCCATTCCCGTGACTCCTTCTCGGCACCGGATCAGGACCGCCGGCAAAAAATGGATTGCATCTGAGTAGACGCCATACACTCAAAAGGGTTCCTTTGCCTAAACCGTGCTCGCGCAGTGCTTCAATGGCGTAGGTGGAACAGGTTGGCTCAAACCTACAGACGCGTGGCAAGACTTTGCCGGCCGTCAGTTGATACCCCCTGATGATGTAGATCGCTATACGACTCACCGTCCCTCCGCAAATTTTGAAATGCTCTGCAAGACCTCATCGAGTGTAACGAGGCCTTCGGCATAGAGTATTGTCTTTTTTTCCCTAAAGTGTTCTTTCTTCATTCGATATGCCTCCCTTAAAATTCTTCTCACCCTGTTCCGCGTTGCAGCACGTCCGATATTCCTGGAGGCAATAAAACCGGTTTTCTGTTCGTCTGATGGCAGGAAGATAAAAGTCAGCTTCCCGTAGCGCCTTCTTTGACCCTTGTTAAAGACCCGTTTTATCTCCGTTTTCAACCGCAATCTTTCAGTGCGTGGGAGTGTGTGTTTCTTGATTAGACTATTATTCGACCGCGAACTGACTATACAGCAAGCTTCTTTCGTCCCTTTTTCCTTCGTCTCTTAAGGACATTCTTACCGCCCTTGGTCTTCATACGCTTACGAAATCCGTGAGTTTTTTTCCGTTTTCTGCGACTCGGCTGGTAGGTGCGTTTCATTCCCAAATTATATCCAAAATGCCAGCGAAGTCAATATCTCATTACAATGTGCTGCGCACAACGGTTGATGTGTCATTTTACCCCTGCATATTGATAAGAATGTTGACTAAATAAGATATATGTCTATAATTATACTCAATGAAGGATGAGATAGATCAGATAGTCAACAATTTTACCAAGGCCTTCAAAGCACTTCAAATGTATGGCATGAATCACTCGTCATTTCGGGGATTCTTCTCACCATTTCACGACAAAATGACTGCTTTTCTGAAGAATAATAACCAACTGTCCTTCAAGGTAGAAAAATTCACGATGCTTCACGATAGCCGTATCATATATACGGAGAAAGAGATGGACTTGAGCATCGCGTTCCGACTATTCAAGGATGGCGTGCGCAATATCGAATTCATCGCCGGACTGACTTCTGACGAGCTTCTCTTGTTCCTCGATGTCATCAGCCAGCCGACAAAGGAATATGACGTCGCACTGGGACTGTGGGAGTGCAATTTCTCACACATTACCTTCTATGTGGTTGAAGAACAGGAGGAGCTGGATTATCGAGTCCCTGACGTGCCGGTTGAATATGTTGATTACGATGAGAAGCTGAAACAGCTTATTCTGAGGGAAAAGATCGATATCGACGCGGTCATCATCCCCGATCTTAAGCCAGAAGAAATGAAGATACTGATGAAGAACATCACGCAAGAGGAAAGGAGCGCGATACTGCCAATGCTAATAAAAACGCTGACCGACTTTCTCCATACTGAGCGCTCGCAAGAGGTGATAGAAGGCTTGACCGAAATCCTCGTTAATTGCGTCAACGTGAAGGATTTCTACAACGCGCGACGGATCGCATACAAACTCAGGGATTACCCGGAAACTAATTTCCTCGATCGTTTTGAGAATGCGGTTACCATCATGGGTTTCCGGAGTGCGCTCAATGTGCCGGAGAACGAATTATTCAACGAATTCCTCGCCTTCATTGGTTTCTTCAGCAAGAAATCGATCCCTTATCTGATGGAGCTGATGCCTTTTACCGAACGTAGCGACCGCCTGAATGCAATGAGACACAGGGTCGCATACATTGCTCAAGACGATGCTACGCCGGTTGCCGAATTCTTGCGCAGCGATGACGTAGAAGTACTCATCAATGCCGTGGCCATCCTGGGTGTTATGAAGGCGCGTCAGACGCAGCAACTGATGGAACCCCTAGTCGACCACCCTGATGAAAGGGTGAGACTCGCGGTCATAGACACGCTGGGTAACATCAAGCAACCAGAATCCATCGTGAAATACATGACCGACCCGTCGCAAGAAGCGCGAATCAAGGCTTTACGGATGCTCGGAAAACTGAAATATCCTCAGGTTTATCCGGTGTTGCTCGATAGGATAAAGAGCAAGAATTTCTTGAACCTCGAGTTTGCCGAACAGCGGGAGTATTTCAACTATCTGGCCGTGAATGCAGACCATAATCTTGTGCCGATCATGAAGAACATTCTCTTCAAGAGGAAATGGTTCGGCCGTAAGAAATACCGAGTAATGCGTCGCCTGGCGGCCATTACCCTTGGTCAAATCGGCAGCGAGAAAGCCCTTGAAATATTGAGAAAGGGTATGGAAAAGAGGAACAAGGAAATCCAGGCTGCTTGTGATACGGCTCTCAAAGGCATGGCGACATGAGCATATACACTATTGGCAGAACCATCGTTGGCCTACTCTATCCCCTGTTCCGAGCCGTGCAGGTCTACGATGTTAATAATGACGTGGTGGTCAACAGCGCTAAGAAATTCCTGGATTTCATCGAAGGTCAATTCACAATGATCTCCAGCCTTGAGTTTGTGCGGTACCGTGATTACATATTCTTCAACCGACAGCGTCTGAAGTACGAAATCGGCAACTACGCGAACCTCACTTACCTGAACAATCAGTTGAAGAAATTGCGCATCAAGTCGATAACCTTTCTTCCGGGTATGACCCAACAGGAGATAGTCGACTTTGCCGACATTTTCAAGGAGGATCGTGTTACGTTCTTGAAGCAATTTGTGCTCAAACGATATCCGCACATGAAACTGGAATTCTTGAAGGCGGACGAGAAAGAAAGCGAACCGCTCGAGGGTAGCGAATACACCAAGCGAACCTATTTCAAAGCGCTGAAGGTCACGAAGAACATGATGCAGAATCTATGGACCGGCCGGCCCGTGGACGTAAAGAGTTCCCGTCGCATTGTCTACAGCCTGGTCGATTCGATCTCACGCGATGAGTTCGGTATCATGGCCCTGACTACGATCAAGAATTTTGATGAGTACACGTTCAACCATTCCCTGAATGTCGGCATCCTTGCACTCGCCCTTGGACAACGCATCGGGCTCGACAAGAAAAGCCTTGCCCGGCTCGGAGCGTCCGGGATACTGCATGATATCGGGAAGGTGGAGATCTCCAAGGATCTGATCAACAAGATACAGAGATTAACTGATCAGGAGTGGGAGACATTGAAGCTGCATTCAAATTTCGGCGTGCGTGAGATCCTTAAAACACGTGGTCTTGATGACATAGCAATGTATGCAGTGACGGTTGCCTACCAGCATCACTGGAACTTCGACGGAACCGGATATCCACTACGCGAAAAGGACGAAGAACCTACGCTCTTCTCGAAAGTCGTACGCATATGCGACTCCTACGATGCAATGACCACGGCGCGTTCATACCAGCCAGTGCCTTATCTCCCCCACTTCGCTTTGCGCGTCATCTGGTCAAACCAGAACCGCTTGTTTGACCCTGTGTTAACAAAAGTGTTCGCTCAACTCCTGGGCATATATCCAGTAGGCAGCTGTCTCGAGCTGAATACCGGCGAAGTTGGCCTGGTGATGCGTCAAAACCCCAGCAATATCGATCTGCCGATAGTCAAAATCATTATCGACCGTGATCACAATAAGGTTGACGGTCGTACAGTCGATCTCGCAATGGAAGTCGAAGCCAAGATCATTAGACCTACGTATCCACAAATTTACGGTGTCAATCCAGCCGCCTACTTTCTGTAGGTGCCGAATAAAGCATCACGCATAGATCAGAAAATGCGCCGAATGATTCTCGATAATCAAAATACTACGCTGGAAGAACTCAAGCGTATTGGTGTTGACCCAGATGCCTGTTCGATATTCACCGAAAAATCTCAAGGCATGACCATTAAGTTCGACCGGCTCTCTTGTGCGCAAGTACACATATTCAAACAGACCGCACTGATTTATGGTGCCGATGCGGCAATACCCAAGACCGCGTACCGCGGGGGCCGGGGCAAGAAATTCCCGCTCATCCTTTTCGCGAATCGCCGGCAAATAGAGAAGATTGCAGATCGTTTGCATGAACAACCATGGATGAGGAATATTGCTGCCGAATTGAACAGCATACTATCCGACAGTAAAAGACCGATCTTGAAGGTCGGCAAGAAGAAATTTGACTGCAGTCGAACCTATATTATGGGCATTATTAATGTTACGCCGGATTCCTTTTACGGCGGCAGCCGGTACACTGACCCCTCGATCATCGAAAGGGTTGTGAGCGACATGAACGCCGAGGGTGCGGATTTTATCGACATCGGTGCGGAATCCACGCGTCCGGGAAGCGAACCGGTCAACGTAAGAGATGAGATCCGCAGGCTAAAGCACGTATTGCCTCTGGTAACTAAACACACGGATGTTCCGATTTCGGTCGACACCTACAAATCAGGAGTCGCTGCGATGGCCATTGACTACGGAGCCTCCATAATCAATGATATCTCCGGTCTAACCTTTGATGCAAAACTTGCCCGGGTAGTAGCTAAGAAGAAAGCAACATTGGTGATCATGCATATGCTAGGCAAGCCAAGAACCATGCAAAAGAACCCTCAATACAAGGATATGATGAATGAGATCTATTGCTTCCTGGAAAGACAAGTAGCATTTGCGGTAAGCACTGACGTCGACCGTGATCGCATAGTGATAGACCCTGGATTGGGATTTGGCAAGAGACTTGAGGATAATTATACGATAATGAGAAGGCTGGCTGAATTCAAGGGACTGCATCGGCCGATCATGGTCGGTCACTCCAGGAAATCATTCATTGGCAAACCGTTCAAACTCCCACCAGAAAACAGATTAGAGGGCAGTCTGGCCGTACAGGCGCTACTTATAAACAACGGCGCTTCGATCTTGCGCGTGCACGACGTAATGGAAGCAAAGAGGGCGGCCGAACTGATTGACCTGATACAGCGATGAGACTATTCGGTTTCCTGCCCATCAGGGCAATTGACATTGTCGATATCGTCGTGGTGGCATTTCTACTGTATGCTTTTTTCAGATTCATCAAGGGAACAAAGGCGACATCGATAATGGTGGGGCTGGTTCTTTTCTTCTTCATCTCCTTCGTTTCCCGTTGGCTGGACTTGAAGGCCCTTTCCTGGATCATGAACTCGATCCTCGCGCTTTGGGTCGTTGCATTCGTCATCGTATTCCAGCCCGAGATAAGGAACGCGCTTGCCCGAATCGGCCGCCAGCGGCCATTCAAGTTCTTCCTTAAAATAGAAGAGGTGGGCGTGATCGATGAGGTCATCGATGCCGTCCGGAAGATGGCAGACGATCACATGGGCGCGCTGATCGTGGTCCAGAAGAACATCGGCCTCAAGGACATCATTGATACGGGGGTCCTCATTGATGCCCAGGTCAACTCGTCCCTGTTGCGTACAATTTTCTTTCCTGAGACACCGCTCCATGATGGTGCCTGCGTCATCGAGGGTGCAAAAATAGTCGCCGCCGGCTGTGTTCTACCGCTGAGCGAGAATCCCACGCTCGGCATCACCTACGGCCTTCGACACCGTGCGGCCCTGGGCATGGCCGAGCAGAGCGATGCCTTGTGCATAGTAGTATCCGAGGAAACCGGAAATATCGCTTTTGCCTACCGCGGCAGACTGGTCACCAAGGTCGACGTTGAGACACTCAAGAAATCAATGGAAACAATCATCGAGGAGTGAGTAGCACAGGACATACAAGTTACTCTTGCAGGTAATAGTGCTTTTGTTCAGATATCGTGCATGAGTTCAATAGTCTGGTGCAGATACCAGTTACGGAGGTGATATGAAAACAAAGCACATGATCCTCATTGCGGTCACCATCGTGGTCGTCCTCGGGATCATCTTCGGAGTCAGCATGCGCGGGCAGGCCTTTGGCGGCAATGTTGGCGTCGTGGAGATTAACAATATCATATTCTTTTCCAAGGGTATCATCGAGGATATTAAACTCTTTGGCGATGATCCTTCAGTCAAGGCGATAATACTCAGGATCAATTCACCGGGCGGTGTGGTCGCTGCATCGCAAGAAGTCTACGACGTGGTCAAGCGCCAGCAGGAGAATAAGCCGATCATCGCTTCAATGGAATCAGTGGCGGCATCTGGCGCCTACTACATCTCTTTGCCATGCGACGTCATCGTCGCCAATCCGGGCACGATAACCGGTTCTATCGGCGTGATAATGGAATGGCCCGTGTTTGAAGAGTTGTTCAAGAAGATCGGTATTGAGTATGAAGTAGTGAAATCAAAAGAA
>JASFEK010000046.1:0-11492 GCA_050124875.1 Caldifarciminota bacterium
AGACTCATCATGGGTATCATACTTCAGCGAAACGGTTTTCGCGCCTATCCTCACCTTCCATGATTATGCCGTGAGTGGTGGCAATGGCAACAACAGCCTGGAGCCAGGCGAAGTAGTGGGTCTTGCTGTGACCCTGAAGAATGACGGCAGCGCAGCAGCTGAAAGCGTCCACGCTACGCTACATTGCCAATCAGATATGATCTCCGTTCTCGACTCGACCGGCTATTACCCGATCATTGAACCCGGCAGCATGGCTACGAACAACGCGGACAGTTTTGTGCTGGCCGCCGACTCGAATGCAATACCCGGCACCATCATGCATTTCACAATGATGGTTAATGCAACCTTTTGCACGGACACGATCAACTTTTTGCTTACGATAAACACCGGCATCGAGGAAACCGCTGTCGTCGGGTCCATCAAGGCCGAAGTCATGGATATCTACCCTAACCCATGCCATGGCATGCTTCAAATCAGGCTGAACCGTTCTGCCTTGACCGGCGACAACAACACGCTACACATCTATGACGCCAGTGGTCTACTAGTACGCGAATATTCGCTGGACCGCAATTCCGACATCATCACATGGCCTGGTGACGATTGCCAGGGTAATCAGTTGCCCGGCGGCGTGTATTTCATCAAGTTCACCACCTCCCAAGAAACCGACCGCACCTACAAAGCCATCCTCATTCAATAACACCAAATCCAACCTGTCGAAGATCCTCCCTGGAGGGCTATATTTTGTAGGCCTCTGCTGCAGAAAATGCCGCAATTACATCACAATTATCAAACGCTACACCTTACAGGCTTTTGCTGTTAACCTTTGCCAAAGTGTGATAGCACTCAGGTATCTGCTGCCCATCTCTCTAATCTTCCTGACCCCCATGATTTCATTATTCTCACCGAGTCATTGACATATGATCTGAGTATAATAGAATAACCAATGCCACGAATACTATTCTTGCTGCTCATCACTCTCACATTTACCTATACCCAGGACCCTGGTGCGCGGTATTTGATCATCACCCATGACGATTTTTACGATGATATCCTTCCGCTGGCCGAGTGGAAACACAAGAAGGGCATGAGAACGAAGATCGCCAAACTCTCTGAAACCGGTTCTTCATCAACCGAGATCAAGAATTATATTCTGAACGCTTATAACACCTGGCAAATAGCTCCTGAATTTCTGCTCCTGGTCGGCGCCCCTAATTTCATACCATTCCCATATGTGGGTGGCACTATCTCAGACAATCACTACACCAACATGGACAGTGACCTCTTCAATGAAATACTATCCGGCCGGTTAACCGTTCACAACACGACCGAAGCGCAAACCGTCGTCAACAAGATCCTGCTCTACGAAAGAAACCCGCATATGGCTGACTCGCTCTGGATGATCAATGCCTGTCTGATCGTGAATGAAGACGGCTATGGGAACGACAGCGTATACTGGAACGATATCCGACACGCGCGCGGACTCATGCTCAGCCATGGTTACCGTACCATAGACACGCTGTCCCGCTTTGCGGGGAATAACGCCAATGACGTGATACAGGCAGTAGATAATGGCCGGGCATTTGTACTTTACCGGGGGCAAGGCGTTGGCAACTGGTGGTCACCGTTCAATGTTAACCCCGAGGCTACAAACAATGGACCCAAACTACCCATTGTACTCTCCATCACCTGCAAAACGCTGGGCACCAGCTCCACGCCGGCAACGGCGGAACGCTGGCTGCTCACCGGCACCCCTACCCAGCCAAGGGGTGGTGCTGGCTACTTTGCCACAACGACAATTGGCGGTGGCTACATAACATTCCTGAGAAGTGCGGTATGCCGGGGCTTTTTCAACGCACTGTTTACCGATGATGTCCGGACCTTTGGCGAGGCCTGCGAGGGCGGGCGGCAGAATGTCTACGCCCTGTACAGCAGCGAGAGTGAATACCGCGGCTTCACGACAATCGGTGATCCCGAGATGAATATCTGGACTGCTTATCCGTGTTCGTTAGTCGTCACGCATCCGGCATTGGTTCCGGTCGGCAGCACGAACATAACGGTCACTGTAGCAAAGCAGAACAACGGTACGCCAATCGCCGATGCGCTGGTGTGCGTTTCGGCGGCAGAAGACACGATGGTATATGCCATCGACACGACTGATATAAGCGGGAACGTCATCATTAACCTCTTCCCCCAGGTGATCGGCGACACCATCTACGTCACCGTGACCGGAAAGAACCTGCAGCCATACGAAGGCTTGATGCTGACCACGGTTGCTGGCAGTTATGTCGGCTACCATGCATCGGCCATTGACGATACGATCGGAGGCAATGGAAATGGCCAAATCAACCCTAACGAGGTCATCAATCTGCGTTCATGGATCAAGAACTATGGTGATGACCCGGTAACCGGAGTGACCGCTATTCTTCAAACCGATGACATTTTCACGACTATCACTGATTCACTGAAGTTCTACGGCAACATGGCTGCAGGGCAAATATGCTCGACCGGCACTGACGGTTATGAATTCTCACTGGCATTGAATGCACCCGACGGCCACACCATTGATTTCACGCTTGTTTGTCGGGATACAAACAACGCCACGTGGATCTCATATTTCAGCCACAATGTGCATGCACCTCAATTGACATACGAAGGTGCAATCGTAACGAGCGGTTCAGGCAGCCTAGAGCCAGGCGACACCGCGAACGTCGTGGTCAGGCTGCGTAATGGAGGCAGCGCATCTGCCGACAGCATCACCGGCCGGCTGCGAACCACATCTTCTTTCATTAGCGTACTGGATTCAATCGGTCTCTACGAGCATATCCTACCAGACAGCATAGCCACCAACGAAGCTGATCCATTCACCATCGCGGTCAATGAAAATGCACCCAATGATACTTCGGTTCAATTCATGCTGTTGGTCAACAGCACACAGTATCTGGACACGCTATGGTTTTCCCTGCGCATCGGCCGGAAGAATTTCTATATCTGGAATCCGGATTCCACACCGACCCCTGGCGAGAACATGCGCGACATGCTCGGTAGTCTGGGCTATTTTGGCGACTATGGAACAATGCTGGCCCCCGATCTCAGCTTGTATCAGTCGGTATTTGTCTGCGCTGGCGTATGGCCAAACAACCATGTAATACACAATAGCAGTCCCGAGGCATCAGCCCTGGTCGATTACCTGCAGAATCACAATGGATGCATGTACTTGGAAGGCGGTGATGTATGGTACTATGATCCTCCGACCGGCTACAACTTTGCCCCGCTTTTTGGGATCAACGCTTCAGCCGATGGGTCGAGCAACATGGGACCGGTCATTGGCCAGACAAATACCTTTACCCAGGGCATGAATTTCACTTATGGTGGTGAGAACACCTTCATGGATCAAATTGATCCAACCGGCACGGGGTTCTTGATCTTCCATGATGGAGATGACAATTACAATTGCGGTGTTGCTAGCGATGCTGGCAACTACCGTACGGTCGGCACGTCTTTCGAGCTGGGCCTGCTCACTGATGCCGCGTCTCCGTCTACGCGGGCTGTATTATTGGATTCGATCATGCATTTCTTTGGCATCACTACCGGCATCCAGGAAGCAGAGATCCAGGCACCGCGCATCAACACGACACTCGAAACCTACCCCAACCCGTTTCAGGGCATGTTATGTATTAAGATCCAGGGCCAGAATAGCCGTATTAGGAACAATACCATTACCATCTATGATGTGATTGGTCGACCCGTACGCCAGTACCATGACGTGCCCAGCGACGCGCTCATCACCTGGTCGGGTCTTGATGATCAGGCTCGTCCACTACCCGGCGGCGTCTACTTCGTGACGCTGAGATCAGCAGGCATCGCTAAAACGCACAAAGTGGTTTTGCTCAACCGCTGAGATTACTGCGCCGATCCGCACCAATATTGACACAGCTGTGAGCTTAGATAGAATAGAGCTATGATTAGAATATTGATTGTTATTCTTATTTCATTCACAACCATTTTCGGTCAGGAATCAGGGGCAAGGTATTTGATCATTACCCACGACGATTTCTATGATGACATCCTACCCCTGGCCGAGTGGAAATACAAGAAAGGCATGCGACCGAAGATCGCCAAGCTCTCAGAAATCGGTTCTGACTCACTGAGTATCAGGAACTACATTGTTAACGCCTATTACACATGGGAAACACAGCCTGAGTTCCTGCTCCTGGTCGGCGCACCCAATTATGTTCCTTTCCCGGTCGTCGGTGGCTGGCACACTGATAACTACTATACGAACATCAACACGGCTGACATCTACAACGAGATACTTTCCGGCCGCCTCACTGTCCACAACGCCTATGAAACCCAAACCGTAGTCAACAAAATCCTGTTGTATGAGCGAACACCCTACACGGCTGATTCCATGTGGTTCACAAAGGCATGCCTGATCCTAAGAAACGACTATGACCCGGGTGATAGTGTCTACTGGAATGACGTACACCATGCCAAGAACCTGATGCTCGCCGCTGGATACGATTCAATCGATACCCTGGCATCTGAATTCGGGAATTATGCATATCAGGTCCTGGAGCGGGTCAACAGTGGAAGGAGCCTGGTCATGTATCGAGGTCAGGGATTGAATAACTGGTGGTCGCCGTTCAACGTCAACCCTAACAGCACTGCAAATGGCCCGAAGCTCCCGATCGTGATGTCATTCACCTGCTGCATGCTCGGCACGGGCTCATCGCCAGCAGTTGCCGAGCAATGGTTTCTCACGGGTACGCCGACCACGCCACGCGGTGCGGCCGGCTATTTTGCCACCACCACGGTAGGCGGCGGTTCGATCACGTTCCGGCGCAGCCGGGTCTCCCGGGGGTTCTTCAGTGCTATTTTCACCGACAGCGTGAGAACCTTTGGCCAGGCATGCGAAGGCGGACGCCTCCTTGTCTACTCGACATACAACGCAGCTGCTGAATATCGTGGATTTACCACGATAGGCGATCCCGAAATGAATCTCTGGACCGACACACCGTCCTCCTTACTGGTAACCCACCCCGAGTTCATACCCACTGGCTTTGCCGATTTCACGGTCAACGTTTCACACCCCAGTACTTCATCACCGATGTTGGATGCTACTGTCTGCGTTACTGGCCGATCCGACTCGACCGTCTATGCGGTTCAAACAACGGATGCCAATGGCGATGCCCACTTCGCGGTCTTCCCGCTCATTGCTGGTGATATCGTGTACGTGACCGTAACCGGCAGAAATATGAAACCCTATGAGGGTAGTATGATGACCACCAACTCCGGGAGCGAAGAGACAATGCACCTTGATCGGCCTTCGGTAATAACACTCAACATCGCACCCAATCCTGGCCGTGACCGGATATCGATCGAATACGATGCGGGAACGGTCTCAAATGAATTATCCGGCAAACGGATCTCGCTGCAGATCTGCGACGCCAGTGGTCGCATCGTCAAACGTTTTGATGAACAGGAACTAGGCACAGCGCAAGATCATACCGTAGTCTGGTACGGCACAGATGCGCTGGGTCATCCACTCCCGGGCGGTGTCTATTTTGTCGTTTTGAAATCTGGCCGTTATGAGGTTACAAAGAAGATCACGTTCTTAAGATAAATCGGTCCACCGAATACATATCTGCACCGGCCTAAATCCTGAATTTCCACCCCAGATACAGTTCCCGGGCTTTCTCATCATTAATCAGGGTTTCGGCACTACCGGAAAGCAGAACGCGCGCATCATACATCAGGTATGCACGATCCGTGATCTCTAATGTCTCGCGCACATTGTGGTCGGAAATGAGAATTCCGATCCCACGATTCTTGAGGTGCAATATCACATCCTGCAGCTCGGCGCGGGCGATTGGATCGATGCCGGTAAACGGCTCATCAAGTAACAAGAATTTTGGATTACTCACCAGTGACCGGGCTATTTCCACGCGCCGCCGTTCTCCGCCGGAAAGCGTGTAGGCCTTCTGATCCCTGACGTGATCAAGACTGAAATCATGCAACAAGGCACTGGCCCGCTCATCGGCCTCTTCACCCTTCACGCCGATGATCTCAAATACGGCGACCAGGTTCTCGATCACCTTGAGCTTTCTAAAAACACTGGGTTCCTGGCAAAGAAAAGAGATGCCGAGCCGTGCGCGTTTGTACATCGGCAGGTCGGTAATCGTATCATCATCCAGCATTATGTCGCCCTGTTTCGGTTTCAACAAACCGACGATCATATTGAATGTGGTAGTCTTGCCCGCACCGTTCGGCCCGAGCAGGCCAACGATCTCGCCTTGATCTATTTGAAGGTCTACCTTATCCACCACCACGCGACGGCCAAACGCCTTGGTCAGTTCTTTAGTCACCAGCACTTTCTGGACTCCTTTTCAGGGACAAATGGCCTTTGGGTTCACCATCAACTATGATCTTTCTTGCCTGACCTGCCTGGAATATGATACTGATCGTATCACCCTGAACGAAATTCCTCGAACCCTCCTTCGTATAGTACGTGGACTGGCCCTGCTCAACACTCAATATCTCGATCTCCTTGTTTCTCATTGTGAATTGGCCTTGCGTGCCAGTGAGTTCATTATGCTTCTCTCGAATCCTGGGACGCGCCATGGTGCCTCGTTCGCTTGCGAGGTCATAGCAGAAGGTATCACACAGGATCGTAACACTATCGATCAATGCCCGCACTGAATCATATCCGTGGAACAATTCTTGTCCGGTCAGTAATTCAAAGGTATTGGCATATACCACTATCGGCACCTTTTCCTGACGTGCAATTTCAAGCATGGGATCACCAGAAAGCAAACCCTCGTCCCTTTCCAGATTGTACCAGCCGCGGGCACCCGATACCACCATGTCATTTCTCATATCCTTCAGGAGCACATTCCCGTACATTTCTACTGAATCATGCACGCCATCATAGTATAGTGAATCGGCACTGATCTCCTCATCCGAGGTAACGATCCTCACGCTGTCCTTGAGATAACCACGTTCTTCATTGAAATAGTAGATGGCCGAAACCGCGCTGACTACCCCGTTATGATCCTCTAAGCGCACGTCTTCAAAGAGCTTTACCCAACCACCCGTCTCACTGATCTTGGCCTCAGCACAGGTTATTCTTGTTGCACTGCTCTCGATCAGGACATTGCCAATGAGATGAACGACCCGCTCGTCATCTTCTGCGAATATTTCCACTCGGTCGGCTTGAAATGGCGTCAATGTGATCAAAAGCATTATGAGCATAGGATATTCCCGTTGGCATAAGAGATCGTTGCTCTTATGGTGGGCGGCAGGCTCACTTCCGGATATCAGGCAGTTCTATCGGTGAGGCTCCCTTGGCATCACCGATTATCTCTATCTTGCTCAAACGCGGGTCGGTCCTTAATCCCCGACCCTGGATCACGGTACCGTCTCCCTTAATGATCTCGACGTACGCGTCGGTCAGAATTCTGGCCGAATCATTGAGCCAGAACAGCGACTCGGTGAACAACTTCGTCGAATCACTCGTGAGAACTGCAACACTGTCTTCAACGAAGATATTATGGGTTGTCGTGTTCAACTCACCGCGCGGCGCAGTCAGGACCGAAAACTCGGCTTCCTCTTCATCAAAAAAATGCACCGTAACCTCGTCCACTTTGATAATCTCGTCGTAGACCCCGGCCCGCGCTGCATTAAGGGTCCAGAGCTTGCTACCGTTCTTTGTTTCGGTCAGACACAGCTTTTCGAGAGTTATCTTCGGCATATCCTTGGGCAACCTCTCCTCAACTTCTTTCTCACAGGCGTAGAATACCATCAAGAAGAGCAGGCCGAGTATTGTTATCAGTCTCATCATCGTGATCTGTAGAACCAAACATAATCGAGCGGCATAGCTCTTACCAAAGCCGGAATATCACAACCAATATGCAACCGTCCGCCCCCTACTCGACGGTAAGCAGCAAAAGGAACAAGCGGCACACCGCCGAGTTTCGCTAATTTGCTCGCCTTATCGTATTTCTGGAAAAAATCATTGCCGTCGACGAGCATACCGAAAACACCGCCGGCGCGCAAGAATCTGACAATTCCAAGGACATTTTCCCTATAGAACACCTTGACTCCATTCATCGCGCGCCATCGCCTAAGTAAGAAATCCATTATGCCCGTCCTTACTGACCCATCTTCTGCACGGTATTTGTTCACCAGAATCCCGATCCTGTAGCCCAATTTGTTGAGCGTAAACGGCATCAATTCCCAGACTCCGAAATGGAACGAATACAAAACACAACCTCTATCCAAAGGACGGAGGTCACCTTGAATCTGCAGTTCTTTCCGACGCAACATGAAGCAAACATTGCGTCCAACCTGATAGACGTTCTTGAATGCCTGTTCACCGATGCGCTGCTGCAAATAACGCCGGCGATCATGACAAGTCCAGTAAAGAACCCAAAGCGCAGCCAGCGATGCGCACTCAATAAAGAAATGCATCAACTTTTCTTCAAGGAAGCACTGATGAAATTGTAAAATACCGGGTTGGGTGCCAGGGGCCGGGACGTAAATTCCGGATGGAATTGGGTGCCGATATAGAACGGGTGATCACCGATTTCGACTATTTCCATTAGCTTTCGGTTCGGCGAATGGCCAGAAAATACTAGTCCCTTGTCGTTCAATGTCTTGATGTACTTGGGATTTACCTCATACCGGTGACGGTGTCTCTCTTCCACTA
Source organism: Caldifarciminota bacterium (assembly GCA_050124875.1). Classification (GTDB taxonomy): domain Bacteria; phylum Hydrothermota; class Tepidihabitantia; order SM23-42; family SM23-42; genus SM23-42. The sequence continues at coordinate 8,708 of JASFEK010000046.1, forward strand.
GGTCTTTACCATATATCTTACGCGCCAGCGTCCTTGGCACCAATTGACACGGCCAGTTACCCAGTCTCATGGTGCCACCCAGATTCTTGATCTTCTTTTGCTCAGGCAGAAGGTCGATCACTGGATAGCTGGTGCTGTCATCGAACTCAGTCGAATTCGCACCCTTCATCCCGCAGACATTGCGCGCGTACTCGATGATCATGCACTGTAAACCAAGACAAATACCCAAAAATGGCTTCTTGTTTTCCCGTGCATACTTTACTATCTTAATCTTGCCCTCTACACCCCGCATGCCGAAACCGCCGGGAATCAGAATACCGTCCGCGTATGCCAGCGTATTAGCCAGCTGAACCTCATCCTCCATACGGTCGGTATCGAGCCATTTGATCTTCAGTCTTGCATCATTGGCGACCGCCGCGTGATATAATGACTCCATGATGCTCTTGTACGAATCCCTCAACTCGACATACTTGCCGCAGACCGCTATTTCAACACTCTTGGTCGGAGACTTCGCACGTTCAACAAAAAGGCGCCACTCTTCGAGATCTGGTTCACCCGCATCCAGTCCGAGGTAGGATAGTATTAATCCATCGAGTTCCTGCTGGTGGAAAACAAGCGGTATCTCGTAAATGCATTCAACGTCCACACCGTCGATCACGGCACGGGGAGGGACGTTGCAGAACAGAGAGATCTTCTTGCGTTCATCCTCAGTCAACCACGAATCACTACGACAGATGAGAACGTCCGGTTGAATGCCGATCGCCCTCAATTCACGTACTGAATGCTGCGTGGGTTTTGTCTTGAACTCGCGCGCCGCCTTGATATACGGCACAAGTGTAAGATGAACATACATCGTGTTGACTTGTCCCAGGTCAATCCTCATCTGGCGCACGGCCTCAAGGAAAGGCTGACCTTCAATATCACCAACCGTACCGCCGATCTCCACGATCACGACATCCGCCTGACTCGTGCTCGCGAGTTTCTTGATGCGTGACTTTATTTCATCGGTGATATGCGGAACCACCTGCACGGTCTTACCCAAATACTCACCGCGCCTTTCCCTGGTGATGACCGAATGATATACCTGCCCCGTCGTAATATTGTTATCCTTTGTTAATGGGCTGTTCAGAAAACGCTCGTAATGACCTAAGTCCAAGTCACATTCGGTTCCATCCTCGGTCACATAAACCTCACCGTGCTGATAGGGATTCATCGTCCCGGGGTCAACATTTATGTAGGGATCGATTTTCTGCACGGTGACTTTTAATCCATAAGATTTCAGGAGAAGACCCAAAGAAGCAGTTGCCACGCCTTTGCCCAACGACGAAACAACACCCCCGGTAACGAAAATATATTTGGTTTCCATATATCAGAGTATAATTAGAAACGTGACTATGTCAAGAAAACAGGGATTGAAAAGCATCCATCAAACATACTGCCGACCGCTCTGCATGGACTCAGAATTCTTTCCAGCGAGCACAAATGACCACAACTGCTGCGATCCGCAGTCACCTCGCCCGGCTCAGCGAGCGCGGCGGGCGCGCCCTCATTTATTCATTGTTCCTATACCGTACTTCTTCATCTTCAATCTGAGCGTATTACGATGGATGCCCAAGCGGTTCGCAGTCTCTGACAGATTGCCGCCGGTTGCCGCAAGAACCGAGGTAATATGCGCCTTCTCGACGTCGGACAGTGAATCCGTAGTCGCGCCCGCCTCGGTCGCAGCCCCCTCCAGGGGAATGTCTTGTTCGTCTATGGTCATGCCGCGGCTGAGGACCACGGCCCGTTCCATAACATTTTCGAGCTCGCGCACATTACCTGGCCATTCATAACGCAACAGCTTGTTCAATGCATTCTTCGAGATGATCTTTTTATCATACCCGCACTTCTTTGAGAACTTCTCTATGAAGTGTTCGGCAAGCGGCCGGATATCTTCCCTTCGCTCGCGAAGTGACGGTAGCTTGATGGTAATGACGTTGAGACGATAGAACAGATCCTCGCGAAAGGCGTTACTGGCAATCTTCTTCTTCAAATCCTGATTAGTCGCGGTTATGAGGCGGAAATCCACCTTTATTGGTGTGTTACCCCCCAGTCTCTCGAACGTGAAGTCCTGCAGAACCCGTAGCAGCTTGATCTGGATGCTGATCGGAATGTCGCCGATCTCGTCCAGAAAAAGCGTACCCCGGTGCGCGAGCTCAAAGCGCCCGATCTTCCTCTTTTCCGCCCCGGAAAAAGCGCCGCGCTCGTACCCGAACAGCTCGCTCTCTAGTAATGTCTCGGGCAGCGCAGCGCACGAAATTGCGACAAACCGGTCTTTCTTACGTTTACTCGCATTATGGATCATCCGCGCTACCAGATCCTTACCGGTTCCTGATTCACCGGTAATCAGAATATTCGTGTCGGAGAGTGCAACCCTTGATACCAGACTCAATATCTCCTTCATCCCCGGGCTGTCCGCAATGAATGAATCCCATTTGTGCTCATCCTGAACAGCTGCCCGTAGCAGTTCCAATTCCTGGTGCATGTTTTGATCGCTTTGGATGTGCTCAATGATCAATTCCAATTCGTCAAGATTGACCGGCTTATTCAGATAATCGTATGCGCCGGATTTCATGGCTCTCACTGCAGACTCCACCGTACCATAACCGGTGAGCACGACGAAATACGTCTCCGGATCGATCTCCTTCATCCGCACGATCGTCTCGATGCCATCGAGTTCGGGCATTTTCAAATCAAGGATCGCCAGGTCAAAGCCCGTCGTGGTGTTCAACCCCACCGCTTCGAC
>JASFEK010000047.1:0-11444 GCA_050124875.1 Caldifarciminota bacterium
CCTTAATGGTATTTGATTTTCAGAATCCTCGTTGTTGGCACACGGAAAAGCGTTTCTCACTCTCGATTAACGCTATACGCATGACGCGAGCGGAGCAATACTGCGAACGAAGTGATACTGCGAGCCGCCGGGCGATACTGTGTTTCCTGCGAGTCCGTATCGTGAATCAGTCCTTATAGTTTCGCAATTTCGGTTCTTGCGGCGTTGACAAACCCAGCCCAATCGATATAATTCTGGGATGATCGAGAAGATTAAGGTGAGCACAAAGCAGCGGGTGCAGATGATCGATATAACCGCCCAAATCCAAGAACTTATCAATAAGAAGAAGACCGGGGATGGTATTGCATCCGTTTTCTGCCCGCACACAACCGCGGCGATCACCATCAACGAGAATGCCGACCCCTCAGTGCAGAGCGATATCAACGAGACGCTTAATTCACTGGTTCCCCATCATACGAGATACGCACACACTGAGGGCAATGCCGACGCTCACGTAAAATCGGCCGTTATGGGGTCATCGAGAACAGTGTTTGTAGAAAAAGGAAAGCTCTCGCTGGGCACCTGGCAGGGGATTTTTTTCTGTGAGTTTGACGGACCAAGAACCAGAGAAGTCTGGGTCAAGATTTCACAAACCTAAATTCCAAAAGGATGATGAGAGATGCATGCGGATTCTTGTACACGGATAAACGAATCGGTCTGCATCCACTTAAATCCGCCTGAATCAAATTTCATGAAATGAAATTAAGGAGGCATGATGCATAAGAAGTTATTTATCCCAGGACCGACAGAAGTAAGGGACGATATACTGGATGCCCAGTCACAACCGATGATCGGGCATCGAATGAAGGCGTTCACTGAACTATACACCGGGATCATCAGTAAGTTGAAGGATCTGCTGGAAACGCAAAACTTCGTCACCGTACCGACCGCATCAGGCACAGCACTCATGGAGGCTGCAATCCGTAACTGCGTCAACAAAGATGTGCTCTGCTGCACCTATGGTGCTTTCAGTGAACGTTGGTTGAAGATCGCAAAGGCATGCGACCGAGACGCCGACGCCATTGCCCTAGACTGGGGCAAGATCGTGAAGCCAGAGATGATCGAAGAAAAACTGAAGGCAAAGAAATATGAGGCGGTTACGGTCGTGCAAAACGAAACATCCACCGGGACCAGAGCTCCTATTGAACAGATCGCAGAAATCATGAAGAAATATCCCGATGTACTATTGCTCGTGGACACGGTTAGCTCCCTAATGGGTGATAAGATAGAAATCGATAAGCTCGGCATCGATGTCTGCTTAGCTTCTTCCCAGAAATGTTTTGCCTTACCGCCGGGTCTTGCAGTCGGCATCATTAGCGAAAAAGCACTCAAGAAGGCGGAAACGGTCAGGGGCAAGGGTCATTACCTGAACTTTCTCGATATCAGGGACTATTTCAACAAGAAAGGCCAAACACCGACCACACCCGCGATCAGCTTGATGTGGGCTATGTCCAAGCAGCTGGATAAGATGAAGGCCGAAGGCATGGACAACAGGTATAAGAGACATGTGGAGATGGCCAAATACGTCCAAGATTGGGCAAAGAAGAACTTCGCCCTGTTCACGGAACCAGGATATGAGTCAGTGACTGTCACCTGCATCAAGAATACCAAAGGCATTAGTGTTGCTGATCTTAACAGCGAGCTCGGCAAGCGCGGCTATGCTATCTCCAACGGTTACGGCAAGATCAAGGAAGAAACCTTTAGAATCGCCCATATGGGTGATCTGACCTTGGACGAAATAAAGGAAGTGATCAAGAACATCGACGAAATTCTGAAATTGTAAGAAGCCGAAACCACCGTATAGGTATTTAGGCATTTTCAATGTCAGGTATTTGTCTTTAGAAGGAGGATTCTATGAAGGTCTTAATTTCTGACCCAATTGCCAAGGAAGGAATAGAAGTATTGAAGAATGCCGGTATTGAATTCGAAGAGAAGACCGGCCTCTCCCCCGAAGATCTGATCAAGGTTATCCCGGAATTCGATGGCATCATCGTGCGCAGTGCTACCAAAGTGACGAAGGATGTTATCGAAGCGGCTAAGAACTTAAAGGTGATCGGTCGGGCCGGCGTTGGTCTGGATAACGTTGACCGGGAAACAGCAAAGGCCAAGAACATCAAAGTCGTGAATACGCCGGCGGCTACTTCAATCTCGGTCGCGGAACTTGCTTTGGGCATGATGTTCAGCGCAGCGCGGAGATTACCCCAGGCAACGGTTTCAACAAAAGCCGGGAAGTGGGAAAAGAAGAAATTCAAGGGTTTTGAACTCTACGGAAAAACCTTGGGTATTATCGGTATTGGACGGATCGGAACAGAACTGGCAAAACGTGCCAAGGCTATGGGCATGAATGTCATTGCTTTTGATCCGTACGTGAAGACCAGTGATCATGCTCAGGTTGTTGAACTGGACAAGCTATTCGCTGAATCAGACTATATCTCGCTGCATATACCCAAAACTCCAGAAACCACGCACATTCTGAACAAGGCAGCTTTTGACAAAATGAAGGAAGGTGTAGTCATCGTTAATTGCGCGCGCGGCGGGGTCGTCGATGAAGACGCTCTGTACGATGCGATTAGTAGCGGACGGGTCCGGATCGCTGCAATGGATGTGTATGAGTCAGAACCGGCTAAGGAACACAAGCTGTTTGGACTGGAACAAGTAATCGTAACGCCGCATATTGGGGCACAAACATCCGAGGGCCAGACGCGCGCCGGTGTGCAGATAGCTGAACTGGTAAGGGACGCCCTGAAATAGAGGTAAGGCTGCCCGGCCAGTCTGCCAGGGAAGAATCCGTTTAGTAGATAGGTATCGGGCAGAATAACATAAGGAGATAATATGCCTGAGGTAAAATCATTTAGAGGTATACGGTACAACCCGGAAAAGCTCGAAAACATCTCTGATGTCATAACCCAACCCTATGATCAGATAACTGATCGCATGGAAAGGGCATATAAAGACAAGAGTCCATACAACTTCGTACGACTAGTCTTGACCAAGTATGCAGAAGGGCACGACCGCCAGAAAGAATATGCAGATGCCAAACGCTACTATGACGATTGGGCCAAGAGTGATATCTTCACGAAGGACGAGAAAACCGCTATCTACCCTTACATACAGGAATTCTCGATCGGTGACAAGAAATACGTACGTAAGGGGTTCATGTGTCTTGTCCGGCTGGAAGAATTGGGCAAGGGCAACATATTACCTCATGAGAAGACTCTCTCAAAACCCAAGGCCGACCGTCTGAACCTGCTACGGATCACCCAAAAAGATTTCGAACCGGTGTTCCTCCTCTACACCGACCCCAAGAATGTGGCAAACAAGGCATTTGATAAAGCCTGTGCTGCAGACCCGCTCATAGAAGCCAAGGATACAAAATCAGTCATTCACAAGATATGGCGTGTCGACAAAACAACCACCATTAATAAAATCGTAAAGGCATTAACAGAATCGATCTTCGTCATTGCCGATGGTCACCACCGCTACGAAACCGCGTATAACTACCGTAACGAGCTAACGGGTATTGACGAAGAACACCCGGCTAATTTCAAACTCATCACACTGGTCAACATCGATGACCCCGGTTTGATCGTACTACCTACTCACCGGCTGATCAAGAACCTCGAAGATTTCAGCCTGGAAACCTTCCTCAAGAGAACCAATGAATTCTTTGACATCAAGAAGACCGACCGCAAGAATATTGTGTCGGAATTGAACGCGGGTGGGTTGGGCACCTTCGGCTTCTACAGTCCGATAACTGCCTATATCCTGACACTCAAGACGCCCGACATCATGAAGGAGTTCCTACCTGACCGTAGTCCAGAATACCGTGGATTAGATGTTGCGGTATTGCATACGCTCTTGATCGAGAAAGTACTTGGCATTGTACCTGACAAGATTGAAGAGCACGTCCGGTACGAACGTGGCGAGGAAGAAACGATGCGAAGGATCGATAATGAAGAATACCAGCTCGCCTTTCTCATGAACCCCACCAAGCCACAGCAGGTGAAAGAAGTCGCACAGAACCGGGAACGTATGCCCCAGAAATCAACCGACTTCTTCCCGAAACTCGTATCGGGGCTTGTGTTCTATGATGTAGCCACGTAGTCTAAGATAGGCACAAGAGACACACATTCAAAGGAATAAAGCCAGCGTCCCTGTACAGAAATGTGCTGGGCACAAATACGATTTCATACACTTCCTCACATTCATTAGGTCTTGACATTTCATCTGCGTATGTTATATTTCTCATACATAAGCAGAGAGGAGGTGAAGAAAACACAAGAGCACTTTACAGCATGCTGCAAAAGACGAAGGAGATGAAAATGAAAGGAATAATCACATTACTCTGCATTGCCGCGTTGAGCGCGACTGCCACCAGTACCCCTGAAAACCCTGTTGTTGGTCAAGATAACCCCTGGTTCTATCAAAGTGCCACCAGCATTCCAGATGACCAACAGATACCTGTTGGTGTTGGCCAGCACTCTGGAATCGACCAGGCATCACTTGCTCCTCCATCCGGTACGCAGTACACGGGTCCGGACCAGCATTCCAACTCAAGTGCAAAGGAACGCTGGGGTGACGACGTCTTTGTCATGGCTCATGGAATGCCAACGTTTGGATATCTGTCCACTGATCAGGATGAATTGACCGGCGACATGTACGCATCACTGCTTGTGCCCCATGCTGGATTTGACGATACGGCATATACATACCGGTCGCAAGATGGTGGCGAGACCTGGCAGCAATTCGGCCTCGTGGCAGGCGCATCCGGTACAGGCGGTATCCGCGACCATGAAATACTCGTCGGTCATGAAGGTGGTACCGCGTGGATCTATGATTTTGTCCTGTACGATGGTGCAAGCGCAACCGGTGGACTCTATGTACGGCGCATACGACCCGACTATACGAACTGGACATGGACGCTGATCGTACCGTGGGGCGACACGTTAGAGAATATCCATGCAGACCGTAACATTGAAACCCCCCAGCATATTTTTGCCTGTTGGGAGACCAGTAATGACGGGATACGCATGCAGAGTTCTTCTGACTATTCGCTGACCTGGGGCAATCAACGAAATGTCTCGTCCGGCTCGCATGTACCGACCGTAGCTGCTGGTGGAGATGGATACGTGTACATTGCCTATCAGAGTCAAGATACTGTCCAGATCCGTATTGGCCGCTATACCAATAATCTGATCAGCCCTAGTTTTGTCTTCAACAGTGTCGACACCGATCCCGAGGGTGATTTCACGCCTTCAATAACTGCTGCACGTACCACACCTGGTGCCTCTCAGTGTGCCTGGGTCTTATACCGGCATCGTGACGGCAGCGGTAATGCCTCGATCCGCGTCGGCTACACGACGACCGGCAGCACGAGCTGGAATTCAGAACCCTGGCCACCGACAAATAATCCGCATACTACCTGGGACATGAAGTACCCATATGCCCGCGTGTCCTACAACAGCGGCTTAGTGAGAGCAATAGCCAGCGTGCCTGAAACAGGCGATGACTCACTTGTCTACGCATTCTCCAGAAACACCAGTCCTACGGTTTGGGAAAGCCGCGGCGTCCATAATGATTTTGGCATTACCGGTGAATTCGGTGGAGAAGTAGAATATAGTTCTGATTGCAACGGTGGATACATCGTATACCGGGAATATGCTATGGCCAATGTCTGGTGTGATGCATACAACTTCACGACGGGCGTTGATGAGTACAAGACTGGTAACATCCTTGATTACGCTCGGCTGGCGCCGAACCCGGTACGTGATCTGGCTCGACTATCATTCACAGTAACCGAACCAGGGATGGTGAATATCGTGCTCTATGATGCAACCGGGAAGCTGGTCCGCAGTGTTCTCGAAGAGACTAGACCGGCGGGCGAATACTCAGTCAACATAGAGAAAGCCAATCTCGCGTCTGGTATCTACTTCGTGAGAATCGATACTCCAGCAGGTGTCGCAACAAAAACAATGACGATCGTACGATAAGTGACATACGGCGCAAATGCGCTGATAATGTTAGCAATGGGGGATGACACAGTCATCCCCCATTGCTTTTAGGAAGACTCTTGACATTTAAGTCTTTGTCAGTATAATCAATTACCGTAATTATTTGTCCCTAAGAAAGAGTCGATGAAGGGAGGTGATCGGACACAAGAAAACAACTGAATTTGGGACTAAACCTAAAGGAGGTTTCATGAATGGTTCCCGCATATTCGTAGTATTCTGTCTCATCGGTGTCGTTGGAATGCTCCACGCATACGATGTTACTTCGGGCGACGTGCCGACCGGCACTGTTTACGAGGCTACTCAATCGTCGCTTCCGCAAACAATAGAGATACCGGACAATTTCGATGTCGAAGCCGCGCGTGCTGAGCTAAGAGCGGCCAGGCTAAGAGGCGACATGGAAAAAGCGGCCGAACTCGGCTTTCAGCTCAACGCCTGGTGGGAGATGAATGCCGACCGCAGTTTCGGGCCGGAAGAACAAGGCTACAACTCCAGTCCAGCTCCCGACCGCCGCAGCGAATCTCATCTACCCAATGGCAGTTCATCTCCAGATTGGGGCACCGACGTCCAGATCTCGGCAAACACCGACATTTATCCGGTCAAGATAGCTTCTCTCAGCAACGGCGACCTCTATGCATTTGGTGTCTGGGATGATGGCTCAAACTATCACGGCTACATCCGCCGCTCGGTCGATGACGGCCAGACATGGTCCACCTACTGGGATGGACAATTTGCTTCTACGACCACGATCTTCTCACCGGGTATCCTGGTCGATAATGATACACTAGTGTACTGGTATATTCTCGATCATCCAGCATCGAACGAGATGAGAACGTGGGTAAAAGTATGCTTGCCTGGCGCGACCGATGATCCTATTTACTTCGGTTCACCCACCGGCATGTTCAACCCAGTCGATTATCGCGACTTCCACCTGACCACTGATGCTCCGGTCTGGGGAACGACTGAGTATATTTACGCATCGTGGATCGAGAGCTATGGCACTGGTCCTGACAGCACAAGGGTCATGAGCGCAGTCTCTTACGAGAACGACGTCAGCACCTGGGAACTGGGGCCAACACGCCTCAGGGCATCTTCTGGTGCCAATATCTATTACCGAGGAACCAGAACCGCTTTCGGCTCGAACACGGACATGATGTGGATTGTCGCATACCTTCATCCGAATGCATACCCGAATACCTATGACGAATGTGTCCGCGGCTGGTATTCCGATGACTACGGTTCAACTTGGAGTACTGACCCGGTCAATCTCACGCCATATGACAATCATCTAGACGAATATGATCCGGCGATCGCTGGATCCCATTCAAATACCAACTGGATATGTGCAGCAACCCAATCGGACACCACGCTCGGAGCTGACCGTGCACTAAGGAATGTCTATTCCACCGACGACGGGACCAACTGGACTGAAACCGGTTTGATCGGCGCACACGACAACTTCTTCCCGGATGTGTGGGTAGATCTTAATAGCACTGGCTTCTACATCACATCGCGTCAGGATCGCTCGGGCGGTGACGAATACATACGCTATATGAGCAAAGATATCAATGACCCGCCTACTGGACCGGCTTCGATAAACGTCAATGATGACGCAAACACCAACCTAAGCGGAGTCTATGGTTCAGCGGTAAGCTATAACGAATCAACCGGCGATGCTGTAATTGCTTGGGTGAGCTATGAGGGTGCCGATTATTCCATCTGGTTCGACTCAGAGGGATGGACCGGCGTTGAAGAACATCCTGGCAGCGTAGCGCGAGGTGGCTTTGTGAATCTCGCACCCAATCCGACAAAAAATACCGCCACGATCTCCTACGTTATGCAAACCGAAGGACAGGTCAACATATCACTCTATGATGCGTCTGGTCGATTGGTGAGCAACCTGGTTAACGAAGCAAAATCAGCTGGCACTCATTCAACTGCTATTGAAAGCGACGAAATCGCCGCTGGTGTCTACTTTGTCAAAGTGGAAACTCCAGACGGTACCGGTACCAAGACCATGACGATCGTGAGATAGATACTTACTGAGTCACAAATCGTAAAAGGGGATGGCATTGCCATCCCCTTTTTCTTTGCCGAGAAACATCAAACATAACCCGTAACCCTACAGAGCACATCAGAGGACCAGAGTATCAGCAAGCAGGATACCAGAAGACCAGTGGATCAGATTACGAACCTGCGATTTGCCCCTGATATTCTGTTATTCTGATGTTCTGCCATCTGATCCTCTGATAAGCTGGTATGCTCCCTTGTCAGATAGTCTTGTTACCTGATGTCTTGCAGGGATATTTGGTTAGTCCAGCTCGCCAATGAGTTCAGCGACAATATCGTCCGACTTCACGCCTTCGGCCTCGGCGGCGAAATTGGTGATGATGCGATGCCGCAATACGGGGTGTGCGACACTCTTGACGTCTCCAATGTTCGGCGCGTAGCGGCCGTCGAGCGCGGCACGCGCCTTGGCACCCAGGATCAGATACTGTGATGCGCGCGGGCCGGCACCCCAGGCCACGTACTTCCTGACATTCTCTGGAGCACCCTTGTCACCCGGCCGGGTCGAAGAGACCAAATGGATCACTTTGCCAATCACATCGTCGGCAACCGGCATTCTCCGGATCAAATCCTGAAAAAACAGAAACTTCTTTGCGTCGATGACCTTTTGCAGGTCGAAAACGTATGCCGATGTTGTTGTCTTAACGATATCAACCTCTTCTGCGGCACTGGGATAGTCGATGAGAATCGTGAACATGAACCGGTCCAACTGCGCTTCCGGTAAGGGATAAGTACCTTCCTGCTCAATGGGGTTCTGAGTAGCCAGCACGAAGAACGGTAATGACAAGGCATGGGTCTCCCCGCCATAGGTCACCTTGTATTCCTGCATTGCCTGCAGGAGTGCCGACTGTGTCTTGGGCGGCGCGCGGTTGATCTCATCGGCCAGGATCACATTAGCAAAAAGCGGGCCGCGCACAAAACGGAAGCTCCTCCTCCCCGTGCTCAAATCCTCTTCGATCACCTGCGTACCCGTTATATCTGCGGGCATCAGGTCGGGTGTGAATTGAATCCGGTTGAAGGTAAGGTCGAGAATACTGGCAAGGGTGTTTACCAGCATTGTTTTTGCGAGACCCGGCACGCCGATGATCAATGAATGTCCATTACAGAACAGACAAACCAGTACTTGATCGATCACCTCACGTTGACCGATTACAACCTTGGCGATTTCCGTGCAGATATCTTCATGACTCTGTTGAAGTTGTCTAATGGCTTTGGTGTCGTTTCTCTTCATATTCATAACGCACTTATGCTCGATAAATAGCCACAATGAGAAATCGCGTTATTGCAGGAGTTTGTGGATAACCCATGAAATGACATATTAAAATACCGAAAAAACCCCCGAAATTTCATGCAAAAGACTTATCCACAGCTTTTACATATTTATCCACATATCACCTGGTCAGAGTGGCTGGCCATTGTACATATCCTTACGCTTGGCCTCGAGTTGATCCTCGTCCTTACCCAGAAAACCTGCGGCCGAACTCACAGTTAACCCGTGTCTTACCTTACCGATATCTTGTACGTAATCAAGCCACTTTATATCGCGCAGCAAATGATGGTCAAGGATCAAATTGGTCATCTTGATGCGGTCGATTATCTTTTTCAGATTCTCTATGGAGCGTTCAATGTGTGATTTCTTGTAGTGAGACCCGAGAAGGTAGGTCGCCGGACCGTCAACCAGCATAATATGAGGACTTACCTCAAAGGCAAAATCCAGGGCCTCGCTATTCAAGGGCCCCTGGACATCAGATGTGAACAGGAAGCGCTTTTCATCTTCGATCATAACCTGGATGACAAAGCCGAGTTTGGAGGTAAGCCCATGCATGACCGGCTCGGAGAACGCGATACGCGCATTGCCGAAGTTGAAGGTCTTGCCGTCAGCAATGGTGATGGATTTGGCGAACGGCTCGATCCGGCTCAGAAAGGTCGTCGCCCGTTCTTTCTGACTTTGATTAAGGAACTCGCGCGGGTGCTTGAGAAACACATCTTTGTCCTTGTAAATCTCAGGCTGGTCTGGGTTATGATGATCAAAATGATAATGGGTTACGACCACAACATCTGACATATCGACCCAACGCCTGATCGCCTCCCACATTTCCCGATGGCGGTCGAGCTCAATGCGATGCGGTGGCAAAGAATAGCGGTCCGGTGCAACTGATACGCCTGGATCAATGAATATCCGCACATCTGAAGTTTCGACATAGGTGGCCATGCTGCGCACGCCCAATGAATCAAACGCTATGGGTAGAACCTTCATATTTCTTGATTTTTTTCACACGCCGAAGATGGCGACCACCCTCGAATTTCGTGTTCAAGAAAGTGTCGATTATGCCTTTCATCTTCCTGCCGAATTTCAAGAAGCCGGCCGGCATGACCAGAACATTAGCATCATTATGAGCCCGTGCAAACTTTGCATACTCTTCGTTCACGCAGAACGCGGCGCGGATGCCGCGCACCTTATTAGCCGCCATAACCATACCCTGACCACTATAGCACAAGAGAATGCCGAACCTCGCCTTGCGCTGGGCTACCTTCTCCGCCACACTGATCGCAAAATCAGGATAATCAACAGAGGTTTCGGAATGCGCTCCACAGTCCAACACTTCATACAGTTGATCACGTAAATAATATATTATGCGTGATTTTGTGCGGTAGCCTCGATGGTCTGCACCTATGGCGATCTTCATAGCACTGAATATGCACTGAATTCACAGAGCCACTGGAGGAAAATCACACGGAACACACAAAGAAAAGCAGAATCGATGGAAAACACGGGATGGGTCAATCTAGCCTTTCGGATGTTTACGCAACTTTGGTTAGCCAATTGTACTTATCGGGTTCACGGCCTTCAATGATATCGAAGAACCTTTTCTGTATCTTCTTGGTAATTGGGCCAGCCTTACCCGGACCGACCGTTATCTTGTCGACCGAACGAATCGGCGTAACTTCGGCCGCGGAACCAGTGAAGAAGACCTCGTCTGCGATATACATGAATTCCCGGGCCAGTTTTTCCTCGATCACTTCCATACCCAGATCACGGGCAATAGTCATCACGGTATGGCGCGTTATTCCCGGAAGAATACTGGCATGCAGCGGTGGGGTATAGATAACATTGTTCTTTATAATGAAAAGGTTCTCTCCTGATCCCTCGCTGATATAACCCGTATTATCAAGCGCAATACCTTCGGTGAAACCGTAGAGCATGGCTTCCATCTTTATTAGCTGGCTGTTCATATAGTTGGCACAGCACTTTGCCATCGCCGGAAAAGTATTCGGCGCCATCCTGTTCCATGATGAAACCATAACGTCTACACCGTTCTCGAGCGCCTC
>JASFEK010000048.1:0-11403 GCA_050124875.1 Caldifarciminota bacterium
CTTGATATGCAGGATTAGGCTCAATGCTCCACCTAGGAGTCCACTTCCATACGTTCATGGATGTTTCCGCGACGATTTCAATTGCTTTTGCCTCTTGGGGGAAGACAGTAAGTGCAGTAATGAATAAGAGTATATTCATTGATCAACCCAGTATTGTCTCAGCACCTCTTCGGCTAGTTTATTGTATGGTGTGTATCCTAAAGAATCTTGTCTAAGAATAGGATCCCAGTGCCAGAAGAATATGCCTGCTAACCACTGTTTCCGTTGTAGAAGTTCAAGAATGGTCTGGTATGCGTGTGCTTGAGACACTTCATCCATGACACCGTGGTACTGCCAATCGTAAGGTGTAACACCGCTTCCTTTCACACTTCTAAAACCAACTTCTGTTATGATTACATTCTTTTCTATGTTCTTCTGGAAGTTATCTATTTGATAGAGCCAGAGGTCGAAGTTTTCGAGATATTCTTCAATTGTAGCTTCTCGATTATCGGCCAGCGGAAAATAAGCATCAATACCCGCAAAATCAAGGTACTCCCAGAAACTAACATGAGGATATTCATCCCAGTTAGCCGCATAGAGAATTGGTTTATCATAGATCTTTCTTACAGAATCAATTATTTCTATCCACTCATTGCGTGCGGAAAGACTCTTTAGTTCGGTCCCAACACAAAACAGATCCGCATCAGTCTGCCGTGCAATTCGTGCATAATGGAGAATGAAATCTTTGTAGGAAGAGAACCATGTAGTTATGTCGTTTGGGGAAATCTCAGCCCTGAAGGTCCCATCCTCAACATCTAAATGGGGCTTTAGCATGACACCGTAGCCCATCGCTTTTGCCAAAGTAATAATATGCTGTACCGCACTATCAATCGGAGTCACATTTGTGGAGTATATTTGGTTACTGGTCTTTGACACTTGATACCAGGTAGGAATAACCGCAATGTGATCCGCGCCGGCATCTGAAAGTACAAGAAGAGATTCGGTTATCCTACCGTCCAGATACTCGTTACTTTGCCAGCTTGGAACGCTCATGCCTTTCCGATATTCAATGATTAAGCCATATCTTGGATTATTACAGAATGAGATAAATAAGATATGCATTAATAAGATTATTTTTGTATACTTGAGACCTATTGTTTTAGCGTAGAATCTCGATGAAGTTGCATAACATTTTTCTAGTGTATTTTTCCAGTTACTACTCATCCCATTTCCTTCGTTGGCTAATTCACTATATTATTATCCATCTAAGTATACTATGGAAATAATCAGGGTCAAGAATACAGAGAGTCCGGCTTTTGCCGATCCCCTTGTGATAGATTTCCCGCCTTTTCAAAAATATGCATATGATGCGGGACTATAGTGTGGTATTTTCTTATGCAAAAGCACAGTTCGATTACTATGATAATTGAATGGTTAGGGGGATAGAAGATAGCACTGTAATCAGTATTGTTCATCATTGTTCCGCAAAACAGGGTCCTCGATGAATCGAAGATTCAAGAAATCCGTTGCTCTATCCACGCAAGACGGGGGTTTGTGATTCGGTGCTGGTGGTTGGTTGTTCAAATAATAACTCAATGACTCATTGACATAGTGACTACTTGTGTTTGAACAACGGACTAATAAACCGCGGGATACTAGGATTTAGCGTACTTCGTTTCTGATGTATTCGATAGCGCGTTCCAACTGCGTGTCCTTACCGTCAAGCAATGCCTTTCTGTCCAACCCCACAACAATATCCGGGATCACCCCATGTCCTTCGAGCACCGTGCCATCCGGCGTCAAGGATTGCGAAATCAGATACATGAATGAAGCACCATTGGGCAACTTCTTTACGTCAGACGGTCCCACCGACCCGGAACTCCTCTCTCCGATAACAACCGCACGACCAATAGATTGAATGCATCCGGAAAAGCGCTCACTGGCCGATGCATTCATTACATCGATCATTACCACAACGGGACCATCGTATGTATTCTCACCCGGCTGGACGACAACCTCCTCGGTCTTATCCCTATATTTGAAAATCGAGAATAATGTTTCCTTTTGTAGGAGCTTCGAGACGATGGCTTCTCCCACCTCGTGCATCCCGCCCGGATTTCCCCGGATGTCAATGACAAGCCCGCGCACATCGCCCATAGAATCGATCACCTCGCCGAAGTGCTCATCAACAGGCGGGATGAAAGCGCTGAAGCTGACATAGCCGATGTTGTCGTCCATTCGCTTGGTCTCAAAGTCCACGTATAAAGGCGGGAAGGATTCATCTATCATAGTCTTACCGGTCCTTTGTTTTCTCACCATCGTGGTTTCGTGTACAACGTCGGATTCATCTCGAAAAGTCATTGATATCGAGGTTCCAGCATCGCCGAAAAAACGTCCGCATATATTGTCAGCAATATCAGACAACCTCTTGCGCTCGCTGTAAATTGGGATCTCTCTAGACTCGACTTCGGTAATGATCTGCTCAACCGAGACACCGTCAATACTCTCTAACACGTATCCTATTTTCAAGCCGGCCTCGGCTGCGGGCAAACCGGCTTTGACCGACGTGACGACAGCCTTGTCATCGAGCAGGCGAATATCGAGACCGATAGTACCATCGGAAAGCAACGGCGACCCGGAAGCGGCTAATTTCTCAACATGAAACACTGCGTAGTGAGAAAGTTGCAATTCGTCAAGCATCTTGTTTACTAGAGCCATAAAACCAGCGTCATCCTTTACATTGGCGACAAGATCGTAATATCTATCATGAATCTCGTTCCAGTCGAGCCCGCCAAAGGTAGAATCATAGTGGTGCTCATTCACAGTTTGCCAGACCGTATCATAACTTGCGATCCATACGTTGACATCGTCCGGCACCTGGGAGGACGCGATTGAGGTCAAGAAGATGATGCTTATCATACAGATTACGACCGAAAATTCTTGTAGCATTGCCAGCTCCTTTCGTAATGCAATAATTCATGAAAGACTACAGAAATTACCATTCGACGATTATATATGACAATCATTCACTGTCAATATTGACCCCGCGGTTGTACAGGTGAATGGTTCCTCTGGACCATGAGCCTGTCACCTATCCGTACTCATAGTACAGTATGTCGTAAGATTACGGTCGTGCAATCAAATCTCAGAACCTTCTTGTGGAAGAGGATAGAGAGCGTGCTTGACTTTTTGAGATAGATAAATAGCATACTAGGATGAATGGAGATGTGCGAAGCACCAAACTGCCACTTCACAGCGCAAGCGCATCGCAAAAAGGAAAGGATGTCCTTAATGCTTATGCACACCCGAAACGGAATTAAACCTGATATGCATATACAAACAAGTTAATTTTGAGATTATTTTGACGGATTTTCAGTGAGAAGGGAATCACAAATGAAAATAACCGCGATAATTGGAAGCCCACATAGGGGGAACACACTCAAAATCACCCAGCAAGTTGAAAAGAACATGAAGAATTTGGGTGATGTCGAGTTTGACTATCTGTTTCTGAAAGACATTGATTTGAGGCAATGTATTGGCTGCTTCAACTGTCTGAGAATAGGTAAAGAATTCTGTCCTCTCAAGGATGACAGGGACAGGATTTTGGAGCAGATCAATGAATCAGACGGAGTCGTATTTGCCACACCAGTCTATGTGATGAATGTAACATCGCTTATGAAAAACTTCATCGACAGATTTGCCTACATCTGTCACAGGCCACAATTTTTTAGACTGCACGCCATGGTAGTTGCAACTACCGGCGGAATTGGTCTAAAAGAGGTCAAGAAATACATGTCAATGGTTGCTACCGTGTGGGGGTTTAGGTCAGTTACAACCTTGGGTATCGCAACACCGCCTCATAAAGACATTCCACAAGAAATGATAGACAAAAGAAACAGAGAAGTTGATAAAGCCTCTGTAGAATTTTATAACAGGATAATGTCAAAGAGTTGGTCACCGAGCCTAGATCATGTAATCCAATTTAGGGCACAAAGAGCGATATTTACAATAGATGACAATAAAGAGGAAATGCCGGCAGATTACGAATTCTATAGACCCCTATTGAAAAGCCATTTTTATGTTGATGCACCCGTAAATTTCTT
Source organism: Caldifarciminota bacterium (assembly GCA_050124875.1). Lineage (GTDB taxonomy): Bacteria > Hydrothermota > Tepidihabitantia > SM23-42 > SM23-42 > SM23-42. Next base: position 4,083 of record JASFEK010000048.1, read on the forward strand.
CAAAGACAAAATTGCTTGGATTTTTGAAAGAATAGTCAGGCATAGTATGCAAAAGACTATTAAGAAGAAATAAGTCGATTATGAATCGTTAATCTCAATGAGTTGGTCATAAATACTTCAGATAACAAAACATATACGCTATCGCAGCTACGTGCATCGCTTTTGCCCTTCGGGACATTGTCTTCTTCGGTCGCAACATCGTATATGAACCCATGCCGACAATGGGATAAGGTAATCGAGATGTAGTTTCTGATTTCTAGCCTGCCCAAGCACCTCCTGGTGAACATAACGGCGGTTGGGGATTTTGATGCTACATAAGCCATTTTTTACTTGACATTGCATGAGAAATCTGTACCATATTCTTGTAGTATATACTCAACAAAAGGAGGAACCATGTCATTCTGTTTCTGTCGCTTCATACTCGCAGTGTTGGTGATTGTTTTTGCATGGTGGAATCCCTCTTGGGCGAACATCGCCCTGACCATAATCGGTGTATTGCTGGCCATTCTGGCACTAAAGAGGGATTTCTGCTGCATGGCAAAGAAGACCTAGAAGTAACCCTATACCACCTTTTTGTCAATCGCCCTGGGGATTCTACCCCAGGGCGATTGCTAAATGGGGATTGACAAATGACCACATCGCCGGCTGAACTGTGGACGCACAATCCGCGGTTTCCTATCATAACGTACCTTAACGACAATATTTCCAATGTCTCACCGAAGATGAGGTATTCTAGCAATTTCCCGTTGCAGATTTGCACCATCACTGTGTAACCTTGACATGTCGTAAGACGTCCTTACAATTGTTAGGAAGAGTTTGGTAGATTTCTGTGATTTTCTGTATAGTTGCGAATTATGCAAGGATAGGAGGAAACATGAAGAAACATCTTTTGGTTATGGCCCGGGTATTGCACCGCTTATTCAACACAACCTATCCAACCGCAAATCGAAAAAGAGAAAAGGTAGTTAAACCACTTCTCATTTCGTCAATCGTGTTGGCATTTGGATCTATGGCAATCGCTGAAACCGCAATCCAAACTGATTGGTCAGGTGGAGCAGGGATTTCGGGCCCTGTGTTGAATTTGGGCAGTACATTCGATACGGAAAGCGATATCAACTGGTATTCTGTGACTGGAGAACTGACTCTCGATTATACTACGCCCATGGAACACCCTATCTCTACTACTTATACCAATGCCAATCATCTGTTTCCCATCGACATCGACGGTGACGGAGATATGGACGTGGCAACTGCAGCCGGCCGTTATAGTCCCCCGTACTTTTTCTCTGGTCGGATAGACTGGTATGAGAACACTGATGGATCAGGCATCACCTGGACGCGCCATACCGTGGATGACAATTTCACTTCCGCTCCATCGATCAGCAGCGCCGATTTGGACGGCGATGGAGATGCTGATGTGATAGGCGGAGCCCGCGGTAGCATTAACCAATTAGCGTGGTGGGAGAATACCGATGGATCGGGTACTAGCTGGAACGAACATACCATCGTCACTTCAATGGAAGACGTGAGTTCAGTGTACGCGGCTGACGTTGATGGAGATGGCGATTTTGACCTAATGAGCACAAGTTCAGGTTATAGTGATGTCATGTGGGTTGAGAATGTTGATGGTTCTGGTACCGCTTGGGTGGATCATGTTATTGATGGTTCGTTCAATACGGCCTATGATGTATATGGTGTCGATGTAGATGGTGATGGGGACACAGATGCAGTGGGAGCAGCTTTCAACAGTGATCAAATCAGTTGGTGGGAAAATATTGATGGTTCAGGAACTACTTGGAATGAACATGTTATCAGCAACACGTTCAATGGGGCCCGAACAGTATTTGCATCTGATGTGGATGGTGATGGGGATACCGATATACTCGGCGCTGCCTCTTTGGATTGGGCAATTACATGGTGGGAGAATTCAGACGGTTATGGCAGCAATTGGGTTGAACATGTTATAAGCAGCAGTTTCAATTACGCCTTTGCAGTCTATGCATCTGATGTGGATCAAGATGGTGATATAGACGCCCTGGGAGCTTCATATTTCGGCGATGACATCACAGTATGGGAGAACACTGATGGCTTAGGCCTAATTTGGTATGAGCATACAATCGATGGCAACTTCGATGGCGCTAGGGATGTAGCCACTGCCGATGCGGACGGAGATGGTGATCCGGATATATTCGGAGTGGCAGCAGAAGCTGGCGACATCAGTTGGTGGGATGTAACATGTTGCGTTGGATCGGGTGAACTCGTTTCGAGTATTCTCGATACTGAAGTGAGCCCCGACTGGGACAGCATTATCTGGACATCGGATGAACCTTCGGGCACATCACTATACTTCCAGGTTAGGAGTTCCATGGATCCTCAATACATGGGCAATTGGTCTATAAACATCACAACCCCGGGAGCTCTGGGGAATTACCTGAATGATGGGGATCGTTATGTCCAGTACAGAGTCATGCTCGCGTCCACTGATCCCGGGGTATCACCTACTCTTCATGATGTCACCCTTAGCTGGACTGAACTGGGCGTTAATGAAGAGCGTAACCTAACTACGTTGTCCGTTGTGGAATTGCTTCCGAATCATCCCAATCCATTTAGCCGGAAAACGGTTATTGCATTCTCCCTTCCAAAGGGCGATGACGTAAACCTTGATGTCTTCAATATCGTTGGAGAAAAGGTGGCGAGTCTTTACTCTGGCCAACTGCACGCTGGTCATCATGCGTTCGAATGGGACGCCGTAAATCTCCCGAGCGGTGTGTATGTGTTTCGTTTAGAAGTTGACGATAATGTCCAGACTAGGAAGATGATATTACTGAGATAGGTTAATGACATCATAGAACGAGTTTAATTGCGGCACAAGTTCGTATTGCACAAAAAGTCCGTAACAATTCCTCTTGATTCTTCGCGTAGGGTAGCTAAAATTGTGCCATGAAGAAATCCATCGCTTTGATCATAGTCTACATAATCCTCATCTCCTTTCCCCTCATCCTGGCGGTCATTGTTAATCCCGGATACGGGGGGAGTTTTGTCTATGAGCTCGGAAAGAATTTCGCCCTTGTCGGTTTGGCGATAATCAGTTTCCAGATACTGCTTGCCGGCCGTTTCAAATGGCTGGCAAGCCCGTTCGGTTTTGATATTCTGATTCGTTTTCATAAGTACGTTGCACTCCTGGGGATCACCATGCTGATTCTGCATCCTATTTTTCTGGTCATAGGGGGTGCAGGACTAGACCTCGTGCTGAGCATCGACAGCCCTTGGTATATATGGCTGGGTAGGATCGCAATTGGGTTGCTCCTCATCAATGCGATACTGACGCGTTTTCAGACGGCATGGCGCATCAAATTCGAAAGATGGCGGGTGATGCACGATATGCTGGCACCGGTGATTATCATTCTCGGTTTCGTTCACAGCTGGAATATTGGGAGTGATCTTTGGAATACGCCAATGCGCGTACTCTGGGTTCTCCTACCGGTAGTTTCAGTTTTCCTGTTTCTTTATCACCGGTTCATGAGACCATTCATTCTGAGCCGGCACGCGTACGGGGTGGTCGAGGTTAAGGAAGAGGCAGAAAAGGTCTGGACTGTTAAGATGGTGCCGCCACAAGGCAGGGAGGTATACGATTATCTGCCCGGACAATTCCAGTTCATTACTTTCAAGAGACGGAAAGGCCTGCCGGTTGAAGAACATCACTGGACCATCAGTTCCAGTCCCCATGAGAAAGGCTATATAAACTCAACGATTAAAGCACTGGGTGACTTCACGGCCACCATGGGTGAAACAAAAGCAGGTGATACGGCCGTGATCCATGCTCCTTTTGGCCGGTTTTCATACGTGCTGCATCCGGATGAGAAATCACTCGTCTTCATTAGCGGTGGCATCGGAATAACGCCAATAATGGGCATGCTCAGACACATGCGCGATACGAAGTCTACTATGCCGGTTGTTTTGCTTTATGGCAATAGGCGGGAAAAGGATATTGTTTTCAAAACCGAACTTGAAGAAATCGAAAACGACGGTCATCCGGCTCTCAAAGTCTTACATGTACTGAGTAAACCGGATGGGAATTGGAATGGAGAGACTGGATACATAGACCGTGTAAGAATCGAAAAATATTGCGCAAATCTGAAAGATAAAGGATTCTATGTATGCGGACCCCCGGGACTCGTTGAGAAGACGGTTAAGAACCTTCGCGATCTTAAGGTCCCCAATGATCAAATCCATATTGAACTTTTCTCATTTCTCGATTGAAGGGAAGATAATATGCGAAAGACCAGACTGAAACAGGTAAGCGTTATCGTAGTATTTGTCGTCATACTTCTGGCAGTGGTTTTGGCTGCCGTCCGCGCTTCCTAACTCAGGGTGACAGGCAGAACATTTCTAACATTTTGTGTCAAATGTCCGAAATTGCGAGAATTTTGAGCAATAATAAGGGGATTGCACTTGGCATAATGTTAAAAATGTTCTGCCTGTCCCCGGTGTGTGAGTGTTGCTTTTCTTAACATTCTGTATATACTCCGTGTCAAATCGCTGTATGGGATTGAGACTTATTTGCGCAATTTTACCGGAAGAAAATTTGTCTAATAACTAAGTTCGAGCAACTAAACTCTATAGGAAAGGAGTATTTTCGGACGATGAATAAACTTTTCGTGATCTCTGTCCTAGCATTAGGACTAGTACGCACAGTTTACGCGCAGGAGAGTCAGCGAATGATGCCGCCGGGCACGGTCGTTGGCCGGGTGGTTGACACGGAGCTGGGTACACCGCTGGAATATGCGAACGTTGTTTTGTATGAAAAGGCGACTAGGACGCAGGTCACCGGTGCAATGACCGATAGTGCGGGCGTTTTCCGGTTATTCCAGGTGAAGCCGGGTCAATACACGCTTGAGGTTTCATTCATGGGATATTACCCGAAGGAAATAGAAACCATCGAAATCGGTGATGATCTGGGTTTGGTCAGGGCTGGTGTCATACAGCTGGAAAGAGCGGTTCTGATGATGGATGGTGTTGAAGTAACGAGCGATAAACCAGCGGTGGAGTATAAGATCGACAAGAAAGTAATAAATGTGAGTAAGGATTTCACGGCAATTTCCGGCACGGCGGTCGATGTGCTGCAAAATGCACCTTCGGTTACGGTTGATATCGAGGGTAATGTCAGCTTGCGCGGCAGCACGAATTTCACACTGTTGATCGATGGCCGGCCTACTGTGCTCGAACCAAATGATGCCTTACAGCAGATACCGGCGAGTAATATCGAACAAATCGAGCTGATAACGAATCCGTCAGCCAAATATGATCCGAGCGGCATTGCTGGCATTATAAATGTCATAATGAAAAAGCAAAAAGCCCAGGGTACGAATGGTATCGTTAATCTCAACATCGGGCTCGATGACAAGTACGGCGCCGATTTCTTGGTGAATCATCGGACTGAGAGATTCAACTTCTTCATTGGGGCAAATTACAATGACCGGACATTCCCGGGTAGTGTTGTTTTGGAAAACCGGACCATGGCAGGCGATACTACTTCGTTTATCTACTCGAGTGGCGATTCACGGTGGCAGCGGAAGTTCTACGGGCTCAGGGGCGGTTTGGATTGGTATTTAAGCACCAGGGATATCTGGAGCCTGAGCTTTCGTTACGGTAGCCGGAACATGGACAGGTCTTCAGACCGGGACTTTGATGAATGGACCGAACCCGGAGACACGCATAATCTGTATGTTAGCCAGACTATTTTCGAACGAGGCGGTGATTTCTATTCACTCGGTATGGATTATGGCCATGACTTCGGTGAGAATGAACATAAACTTACTGGCCACGCCATGTTGAGCCGTAGAAAGGGTGAGGAAGAATCCAGCACCGAGCTGCTGGATATGGAAAACAACATAACGAGCGGACAGCGGGCAATAGAGCGAGGTCCGTCTGACCGTCTGCAATTCAATGTTGATTATGTATTGCCTGTTTGGGGGGTGAACAGATTTGAAACAGGGTATCAAGTCAGCCTGCGCCAGAGCAAAGATACCAGCGAAATGTATGAGTATGATACTCTTAGCGGGGAGTATGAATTCCGGCCCGAATTCAGCAACGTTGTTGAATATGAGAACAATATCCATTCATTGTACGCCCTGTACAAGGGTGAGTGGGACGAGTTTGGATACCAGGTAGGCCTGCGCAGTGAATATCAATACCGGTTCATAGAATTGATGGGTCAGAACGAAGACTTCACGATTGACCAGTGGGATTTCTTTCCCAGCGGTCACGTCTCTTATGGTTTTCCTGATGAACATGAGGTAATGGCGAGCTATACGCGCAGGATTGACCGGCCTAGAGGCTGGCAGCTTGAGCCATTCGAAACATGGATAGATGCCTATAATGTGCGCACGGGTAACCCCGCACTCAAGCCCGAGTACATTGATTCGTATGAAATCGGATACCAGAAGCAGTACGGCCGGAATTTGTTGTCGCTGGAGGGTTACTACCGGGTGACTCATAACAAGATCGAACGTGTCCGCTCGGTATATGATGCCAATGTCATACTACACTCAGTAGAGAATGTCGGCACTGACTATTCGTACGGGGCAGAAGCAATGCTGGAATGGGATTTGTTCAAATGGCTAAACCTCAACCTCACGGGCGACATTTATCAGTACCGTGTCGAAGGTGAATTGTACGGTGAAAATTTCTCTCGCGAGAGCTTCAACTGGAACACGCGCCTCAATACGACATTCAAGCTGGGGAAGTCGACGCGGGTGCAGCTGAACGGAATTTACTACAGCCCTTCTGTATCTGCACAAGGTAGGCGCGAGGGATTCTACATGACCAATGCCGCTATCCGCCAGGATTTGTGGAACAGAAAACTAGCCCTGACTCTGCAGGTGCGTGATATTTTGGGAACTGCAAGACACGAATTCACGAGTGAGGGCAGCGATTTCTATTCCTACACGGAATTCAATCGAAAATCACCGGTCGTGATACTCGCACTCAGCCTTAATTTCAACCGGTATCGCCCGGAGCGCCGGCGCGAAGACCAGCAAGAGGATTTCGAAGAAGAAACAATGTTCTAACCTGGGGGACAGGCATACACTTTTATACTTTTCTGCTTCGCAGATTGATAACGGTGTAATATTTAGTACAGAAGTATATGCCTGTCCCCGTCTTTATTTGCAATTCCAGTCCAAATAACCCTGCAGTTCCTTTATCTGCGCTTCATACGCTTTGATTTCGTCGTCCTGGTAGTTCGCCGGGTCGTTCATGTAGTCTTTATAGCCATTGGGGTTCTTGCCACCTTGGGTCTGCTGATTGCAGGTGTTCATGT
>JASFEK010000049.1:0-11198 GCA_050124875.1 Caldifarciminota bacterium
CAGACCGTGACGGAAATCGCACGTTTTCGCAAGCTCTTTCCGATCACCGAGAGGTACATCTATTTCAACCACGCGGGTACTGGTCCGCTCTCGGTTCCGGCCCAGAAAGCAATCGAGCATTGTCTGGAGATTTACACAGGGCAGGCTGAATTTGATATAGATGAATACTTCGATCTTGTCCAAAAGGCGAGAGTCAAGGTGGCGTGTTTTCTGAATGCCGATCCAACTGAGATAACCTTCACGCACAATACATCTCAGGGCATTTACATTGCCTTGATGAATGTGCCTTTCGAACATGGTGATGAAATAATAGTCATGGATGAGGTGTTTCCTGCAGTGCGCTACATAGTCGAGCACAATCTGCCGCATGTTACCAAGAGATACGTGAAGTTTTCCGGACGTGATGTAACCGAGGTGTTGCGTGAGAATGTTAGTGCGCGGTCAAAAGCAGTGGTCGTGGATTATGTGCATTTCTTGACTGGGGAGACCCTGGATCTGGTTGCCTTGAGCAATTTCACGAAGGAAAGAGAGATCTATCTGATCGTCGATGGTATTCAGGCCATTGGTGCCATGGAGTATGATGCCGTTAAGCAAAATGTGGATTTCCTGGCTTGTGGCGCGGCAAAATGGCTTTTCGGGCCAAGCGGCGCTGGATTCCTGTATGTGAACCAGAGGATTTTTGCCCAGATCAGGACCATGCATGCGGGCTGGCTTGGAGCGAGATGGGAGGGGTTTGAGGATATCTCGGTCGAACCGCCTCTTTTCCCGGATGCAAGAAAATACGAAATGGGCACGAGGAATGTCATTGGAATGCGGGCTTTATCGGCCAATATTGATGTATTACTTCAATTTGGTATGAGGCGGGTGCATGAACGTATTTCTATGCTGAAAGCGAAATTGCGTCGATTTTTTGAGGATTCTCAAAGTGAGATAATCACTCCCCAGCACGGTCTGCAATCAGGCATAATTGCCTGCCGTCAGGAAGGGGATATGAAGAGACTCCATTCATATATACAGAAATCAGGTATTGTCATATCCTTGCGCAATGGATATCTGAGGTTTTCACCTCACTTCTACAATACAGAAGAAGAGGTTGACCAGGTGTTTGATGCTATCAGCCGCTATCGCGGTTAAAACCTGTAATGCGTATGCCCGATCTTATCTATCGAACGAGTATGATCTTTTGACTTACATCATCAGTGCCTGCGGATAGCATGGCAAAGTAAATGCCTGGCGCCACGCGTTTTCCAGCGTCGTCGAAACCATCCCAAGTAAGCGAACTCCGTAGTGCGTAATCAGTAACGCGAAATTCCTTGATCAATCTGCCAGCGACATCGAAGATTCTTAACGAAGGTTCTTCGGTCAGCGATCCTGTATCTTGAATCACGAATCGTATTTGTGTGGTCAGGCGGAATGGATTTGGCTCCACATCCAGGGTCAACGGATAGATGCTTTTGCTTGAATAATCCTCAATGAATGTTATCGCTTCAATGTTGATGTCGTCGATATAAAACCCCTCAGCAACGTCACCGTCAAGGTCGCTCTTGAAGGCGAATCTCAGTTGTATTGTGTCACCACCTGCGTACTGTCCGAGCGGATAATAATCCTCGAACCAGTCACTCAATAATTCACGACCCCCACCGAGTGCACCGCCTGTGCCGATGAAATTCAATGTATCTGAGCCACTGCCGTGCATAATGATCACATAGATGCCGTCCGAACCGTAAATGGGTACTTGAAACCAGCGCATGAAGCGCAGGCTGGAATTGTGATCGACCATGAAAGGGATTGTCTGGATGTAGCAATCCATGCTGTTGAGATAAAGGCCGTTTGCCTCTTGGCCACAATACCATGAATGACTGGATGAAAAGGCCCGGCGCGTGGAGATGTGCCACAGGTTGTTCACACCGCCCGTCGTCCACAGTCCACTACCAGATTCCATGTCGTCACTGAAACCTGTTTCACCAATGAGTAGTATTATGTCCTCATTGAAGTTGTATGATTCAGCAGCCATGGCAAATGACAATTGTGGATGATGGGCGGCCGGGCAACCAGAGGACACCGCTATGTTGAACGGTCCGACCGTGACCGTTGTCTCAGGAGGAATATCACCCGCTACAATGCTATCAGTGAGCAGTGTTACATAGGGATCGGTCGAACTCAAGAGAATCTGAGTTGTGTGTGCATACCCGTAACCCGCGTTGGCAACACTGAGGTATACAGACGCCGTATCGCCCGGCATTGTCGGGCCGTTGGCCACGGTGAACTCGGCTATGCTCAATACAGGTGTGCCCACTAGTATGCCGGGATAATAGTTGAGTGTTCTGCTGGCGTCGGTTATTTCCAGTTCAAAACACAGCGTATGCGCATTTGTTGTGTTACCGATGAGGATGGTGAATGCATTGTCAAGGCATGTTGAATCATTTTGATTCAGGGTTGCCAGATTTTCGGTGCTGTCTGAGATCGTGACGTCTGGATCTTGTGAACGCAGCCGGACATCTATGTTACTGGCCGTTGCGTTACCTGTATTTTTGAGTAGTAATGATAAGAGCACGATTTCGTTGGGGTTGGCAATTCCGTCAGCATTGCCAAGCGAATCGTTCAATATCCATCCGGTGTAATTCACGTAAGCCCCGCTAACGACCGGTAGCGTTGTCTCCACCGGGATGTAGTTGTGGGCCGTGACCGTGAGTTCAAAATCACCGAGGGTTGCCGGGTTTGCCTGGAGGAAGATTTGGCCGCTTGCGTCGGTATAACCGGCAGCATAGGATTCACTTCCCTTCATCAAGCAGACCAGGGCGTTGTCGATCGGTTCGTTAGTGTTCTTTTTCCGCACGGCAATGAGAACGCTGCTATTACCGAGGGCGATTGACTGGGGTGTGGCAACCTCGAGTGATTCGGGTAACGCAGTCCAGACCATCATTTCCGGATCACCCAGTAGATTGAGCTGATACTGGTGCCAGCGATACACATTCTTCTCGCGCGAATATGGTATGAAATGGAATTTGCACATCGCCAGTGCTTCGCCAATATGGTAGTTGTTCTCAACGAGCAGCGAGTAGAAGAACCGGCTGTCAAATATATCAGATATACCAAATCCCGGGTTGCCCGGTGAGCCCCAGCCATAGCTGGAGTTCCCCACAAACGCCACGCCACCGCCATTGTCATTATTCATCCAACCTTCAGCGATGCAGGAAAGATCAAAGGCGGCGGTCCAGCAGCCCAGGCTGAAGATGATTCCATGCCTGGGCGCGTTGGTGATCGTATCGAGGTCAATCGTGTTGAGATACCCTTGACCGACGCCCATGACGTTTGGACTGCCATGTCCGTCATGATTGATCAGGTTCTGTCCATTCCTGATCGCGGTCATGACCGATGTGCGGTTTTCATTGCCCAGGGTTTCGTACAGTTTCGTAACGACGAGGTTAGGTGGAAAAGATTCCGCCTCCATCCGGTTTTTATGAACAGCCTGATCAGTGAATGGATTTTGCCAGAGTATCTCGGCAAGCAGGAGGACGTTATCCAGGTAATCCTCAGGCGGGTTCTTTTCATATGTAAGGATCTTGTCGACAAAGTTCTGCGCATCAGCTACCGTGGTCACTGGAGCCCTTCCGATGAGCAGATCAGGATACAAATCTATGCTGTCTTCGACCTCGCCATACAGACCGTCACCATCATGATTCCAGTCACCCTGCAGATCAGCGTAGTAAAGATCACAAGGCAGTGAATCCTCCCGGTTCCAGATGAATGCGCTGCACGTCATTGCGTACGCAAAACGGCAGGGAATTATATCTGTATCGCCGCCTAGCAGTACGTGTTGAATGTTCGAGTCGGGCAGGGTCTTTATGTAATTACGAATGCGGGCCGCGTTGTCTTCACCGGTGTAGTTGGCTACTATCCAGTTGACGGTCCTGACTGCTGCGGGCAATCCTTTTTTCGTTTTCCAGTCGGCTAATCTCTGGAAGACCGTATCAACCGGAGGATTACTGATTATCAGATAGGAGATGTTCTCGCGGGAGCGCAACACGTCAATTGCCATCACGTCCTCTGGATTCAGCACCATCTTACTCAAAGTATTGCTGTGTGCTGTACGTTGCGTGCCGGCGGTGTATTTGATACGGAATCTTATAGATTTGTGAAAGATGAGTTTCCTTGTTCCTGGTTTGTATTGTATTGGATAGGCGACGAGCTCGCAGACTTGGTGGTTGTCGAACTCCCCGGTGCCCTGCAATGTAATGATCTCTGCGGGATATAACCGGTCTGATCCGTAGATCGCTCTATCCGGGGCTACGGATTCCCTTGTTTCAGCCAACGACAGGATCTGCGGCGGCTGTGCACAGGACAACAGGTACTCACCGTCCAGCATTTCAGATTCAGTTGCGATGATTTCGATACTGATGTCCTCGGCTCCGTAGGGTAGCGCGATTTGAAATGCTTTGGCCGGCACTTCTGGTGCGCCCACATCTTGACTTATTTCACAACCCATGATCCGCACCTTGGTATATTCATCGGCCCTCGAGAACTCTATGAGTTCGGGGCGGAAATCGATTTGCTTGGTTGTGGTGTGGTCAAAGGCTACGATTAGCGACAACACAAAAAAGATCATCTATCCTCCTTGGGTTTGAATGTGAATAGCACGCGATTCCCGCCGCGTTGCTTTGCCTCATAGCATGCTTGGTCGGCAAGATCGATCAACCTCGACTTGTCGCGGGCGTCGTGCGGGAAAGACGCGATGCCAATACTCAGTGTTATCTTTGGTTGGATCTTCAACGCGGCGATCTTCTTACGCATCCTTTCAGCTACGTCGAGGGCGTAGCTCGCATCGGTTTCAGGCAGTATCGAAACGAACTCATCACCTCCGTAGCGGCATAAGAAATCTACGTCGCGGATCACCTCTTTCATTATCTTACTCAATTTTTGAAGCACGGAATCCCCTGCAGTGTGTCCGTACTTGTCGTTATAATTCTTGAAATTGTCAAAATCGATCATCATCACGACGAACGTACGACGGTATCGTTCCGCCCTTCTTATCTCGGCATCGATAAAGATATCAAAACTCCTGCGGTTGGAAAGTGCCGTGAGTGGATCGGTCAATGACAATTTTTTCGTTTCGGCGTAGAGACGAGCGTTGTCTATTGCGATCGCGATTTGAGCGCTAAGGCTCGATAGTAGACGCAACGCGTCGGGCGCGAAACCGTCTATTCTCGTACTCTCAACGTCCAAGACACCGATCAGTCGTTCGCCGATCAAAAGCGGAAAACATACCTCACTTCTGGTCTTGTTGTTCCCTGCGACATAGTAATTGTCCTTTTGAACATCAGGGCTATAGTACATACGTTTGCTCTTGGCGACATGGCCGGTTATGCCATCCTGTCCGATCTTGAGCCTCAGATTACTGTCTTCAGGCGAGTAAGAGATACTCGCGTGTGTGTAGAGCGTCTGCTTTTCTTCGTCGACAAGGAGCACCGAGATATTCAGAAAATCAAATGTCTCTTTCAAGTGTTGCAGTATGTTCTTCAGTAGTTGATCGAAATCAAGGGTTGAAATGAGACTCTGGCTGACCTCATATAGCAGAGCGGTTTCCTTTGTTTCGCGCTTCACTATGTCATCGAGCATTGCGTTGTCCATGGCTATGGCCGCCTGATTTGAGAGGATGGTTAGATAGTCGATTTCCATTTGTGTGAAAGTACGGGGTACGTGGCTGTTGAGAAACAATATACCGATCACTTGGCCTCGGGCGATGAGTGGAATACCTGCGACCGAGGCACGCTTTTTCTCGACCGCCACGGGATTCACGTTCTTGTAAGTGGCGATGTCGCTTACGGCCAGAGCCCGCTTGGACTTCAGGATTTCACCGGACATGCCTTGATCCAAACGTGCTTTAGATTCGTATGTCCGAATTTTCTTCGTTCGCCGGCTGTATTCACAAGCATTGAGTATTTTCTTGCTTGCTTCGTCGATCATTAGCAGACCGCCGGAATCGGCACTGCTAATGTTCACGGCTGTGGTCAGTAATACCTCCATGATTTCGTCGGCCTTTACCGTTGTGGTTGACAATGCACTGATGACTTCGAGCCCGTTGATTATCCTCGTGGTTTCATCGATACGAGTCTTGAATCGAGCGTGCATGATTGCCAGCGCTGCCATTCTTGCCACAAAATCCAAAACATGCTTCGCCTTGAAGGAACTCAAACGGCGGCGGAAATATACGTTGAGACAGCCAAGACTTGTGTTACCAACGCGCAGCGGAGTCGATACGAAGGACCCGATGTCGTGCTTCTTCAACAAGTCAGGGATCACCCCATTGTTCTTACGACGAATTTTCTTAATATCTTTTACGACCTTGATCCTTGCCCTCTCAACAACTGAATAGGCGATTGCGATGTCTTCCTTCGCGCTCCGGACGTATTCACTGGACAGGTGGTAGGCGTGCTTGGCAATGAAGGTCTTTTCCTTCTTGTCGTAGATCAACAGCAGGGCTGCTGATGCGTTGAGGAGCGTGCAAGCGTTTTTTGTGAGTTGCTCGTAGGTGCTATCCAGTGTTTTTCTTTGAAGGAGGGTCTTGATAACCTTTGTTAATTCATCGAACGGGAGTCTACCGGACATTTTTTTATTATAATAAATAAAGCATTAGTGTCAACATCAAGCGTCTTCTTTGCTGCGCAGGCTATTTGTTTTGACCGGTCTCTTGCCACCGGGCTTTAAGGAACGTGACCACTAGCAGGACCGTCGTCAGCAATAATGAAGCTACGGGTACGGTGTCCCCAATGCGCCGGTATAAGGTATTGATGGGGGAGACAGTGACCATCGATACGATGGTTGCCTGCACGAAGAGCGGTTTTTCATTGAGCACGCGACCGTACTGGTCGACGATCATGGATATACCCGTATTCGCACTGCGCAGCAGGACAACACCGTTCTCAACACTGCGTAGAATTGCCATGTCGTTGTGCTGTTGAGGCCCGGATATCTTACCGAACCAGCCGTCATTTGTGATATTCACTAGCATGTCAGCACCGTTGTTGACGAACCTCCGTGATAGTTCCGGAAATATCGACTCAAAGCATATCAGACAGGCAAATTCGAAGCCGGGGGTTTGGAACACGGTGTGGCTTGTCCCCGGTGTATAATCACCTTCACCAAAATCAATACTGCGCAAGAACGCGATTTGCCGGTCGAACGGTATATGTTCACCGAACGGGACCAGATAGATCTTGCGGTAGTCCTGCTCGATGTCCTTGCCCGGTTCGATAAGAACGGCGCCATTGAATATTTCGTGGTCCTTGGGTTCATAGATCGCCGTGCCAGCAAATAACGGAACCCCTAAACCATCCACCAGGCGCTTTACCAGGTCCTGGTATTTTCCCGGTGATTTGAGGAACACAGGCGTCGCGGTCTCGGGCCAGACGATCAAACTCGGTGATTCGCCATACTCATCGAGCGATGCTCGGGCGCATTCACCAGACAGCGACATCAATCGTTCAAAGGTCTTGAAGCGCAACTCCCGGCTGAATTTCAAGTTGGGGTCAATATTGGGTTGCACAATGCCCACGGCAATTGCCTTGCCTCGGACATGGTCTATTCTGGACAGCCCATAGATAACCGGCACGATGAAGATGAGTACGGCGGACAAGATACTGACGTAGGTTTTTCGGCGTAATGCCTTATATATCGCTACGTTCAGTAACACCAGCCAGAAAGAGATGCCGTATACACCATAGATAGAGGCCTGTTGAATGAACATTGGATAGCGTGCTTGGGAGTAACCAAGCGATAGCCAGGGAAAACCCAACTCACCAATACCCCGAACAAATTCAAGAGCAGTGATTACCAGCGGAAGAGCCCATATACTCGTTTTCTTCGCGATCGTCAGCGCAACGCCAAAGTATAACCCAATGTAGGCAAAAAGTACAACTAATCCAAAGACGATGAGTAGTTTAATGTTCGTCTCGATTTGGAGGAAAACAATCCAGAAGAGAACGAACAATGCGAAGAGAAATCCGAAGAAGAAACCGGTTCTGAAAGACTGCCTAACACGCATACTCTCTTGAGCATAAAGGAGCGGCACCATTCCAAACCAGGCCAGGAAGTGCAGGGGTAAGGGATGGAAAGATAGTGACATCAGAATAGCAGCAAGTCCGGTGAGCAAAAGCGTACGGTACTTATGCATGGCTTGATCTCTTTGCCGATGGATGCCTTCTGGCGTTTTGCTTCATATTCTCACCAGTTGTTTCCGTTTCGCCGAAGCGTAGAAGGCGTCGGTTATTCTCGCGATGGTTAAACCGTCCTTAACTGATAGAAGGGGTTCTTTTTTTCCTAGCAGAATATCTATCAGGTGTTCGGATTGCAGCTCATAACTGGACCGGTAAATTTTCTTGTGCGCTATTGTGGGCGTAACATTGAACAGCTCATTATGCAGTTCTTTTTGGATCTTCATCGGGTTGAGTAGTGCGGCACCCTTCTTGCCAAAAACATTGCAGTAGAGGAAGTCCTTCTCAAATAGCAGTGACCAGCCAACCTCGATGGTCAAGAGTGTTTCATCATCGAAGTTGATCGTGCACATGGCAGTGTCTTCGGCCTGAGCATCGGCTTCTTTCTTGTGCACTGAGGCAAATATCGTTCTTGCCTCTTTATGGGCGAGCAAGAACAGGGCGATGTCGAGAAGATGCACGCCCAGGCTGAGGAATGCGCCCCCGCCTTTGCTCATGCTTTCCAGTCGACCCGGGTTGAGTATCCATTCCCGTGTGCCGATCAGCCAGCCAGCTTTTGCATAGTAGATCTCTCCCAATTCATTCTCGCGGATGAACTTCTTGAGGATCTGAACGTCCTGCCGCAGCCGATTGTTCATTGCCAATATGAGTTTGCGCTTTGCACGCTGAGCGACCCTCATCATTTCCCTTGCCTCTTTGAGACCTGTGCCCATCGGTGTTTCACACAAAACATCTTTGCCATATCTCATTGCCGTTACTGCCATGGGTGCGTGAAGATATGTCGGCGCAGCGATCACCAGCACATCGATTTCTTCGTCTTCGACGATCTCTTGAAAATCCTGGTATTTGTTTGCGATCGAATACTTGGAACCCAGATGATCCAGTTTTCTGAGGTCAGTGTCACATATCGCTCGCAGGTTACAGCGGGTGTTTTTCTTGAGAAAGGGTAGATGCGCGATTTGTGCGTGCGCGCCACAGCCGACCAAACCAATTTTCACTTTTTTGGTCATGCCGGCCCGTGGGATCAGGCGCCGAAATAGAGCGTGAATTCGTAAGGGTGTGGTCTGATGTGTACTTCCTCAAATTGTCTTGTCTTGACTTCGATCCAACTTTCGAGCAGATCCATGCTGAAAATATCACCCTGCAGCAGGAATTCATGATCCTTTTTCAGCGCTTCGATTGCCTCAAACATGTTGGACGGCAATTTTTCTTTCTGCTCAGGTTTTGTTTTATTCTTGATGCCGTCTAGGCCGGCGAGCACAACCGCGGGCATCGACAAATAAGGGTTCGCGATCGCGTCGGGTATACGGTATTCGATGTCCATCATCTTCTTGTTCTTCAAATACCCGGGAATGCGTATCGCCGTCGTGCGATCTGCATAAGCGAAATCAGTATAGGTGGGCGCCTCAAATCCGGGAATCAGTCTTTTGAATGAATTGCTGCTCGGATTGGTGAGCGCACACAGTGCCCGCGAATGGTGTAATATCCCGCCGATGTAGTTCAGTGCCATGTTGCTGAGATTGAATTTTCCGCCTTGCGTATAGAACAGCGAGCGGTTCCTGCTACCCAGATATTGATGCATATGCATGCCGTTGCCGGGTTCATCGAAGAACGGTTTCGGCATGAAGGTCACCCATTTGTTCTGACGCTGGGTAACGCATTTTATCAAGTACTTAGCCAAGAAAACGTCATCGGCTGCCTTGGTGAGTGGTTCAAAGACCAGTTCGATCTCTACTTGTCCCTTTTCTCCAACCTCATGGTGATGATACTTGGACTTGATACCGCAGAGCGAGAGTGCTTCGATTATGGAATTACGGATGTTGAAGTACCTGTCCTGTGGCGGTCCGATGTGATAGCCGCCCTTCTTGCGTATGGGGTAGAAAACACCTGGCGCATCAGACGGTTCCGGGTCGATTCTGAAGTAGCTGTAGCCTGGGCCTTCACCATATGAACATTGGCTGAGCATGTAAAATTCGAGTTCTGATAAGAAAAAGACATCGGTTTTGAGTTGCTTCTTTACGTATGCCGCCGTTTTCATCGTGAGGGTACGGGGATCGCGTAGATAAGGCACCAGCTTGTCGGGTGAGTGTATGCTACACAAGAACGAAGCGGTTTTGTGTTCAAAGAATGGATCAAAGAAGAGCGTAGATAAATCCGGGAAGAGGAGCATGTCTCCTTTTTCCACGAGCTTGTAGCCCGGCAGACTTGAGCCATCGACGCCGACCCCGTTCTCCATTATCCAGTCGAACCGTTCAAAGGGTACGGTTATGTGATGCAAATTGCCAATGAGTGAAGGGTATTTCAGGTCGATGAATCTCGTGCCCAGCCCTTCCAGTTTCTTCTTTGTTCTCAAGATGTTCTGATCCTTCATCGACCCAATTATAGACAAAAAGTATTTTTTGTCAACGCAACAATTTTCTTGACTTCGTTTATCATCTAATTATAGTTAAATAAGGAGGATCAATATGGCGATGGCAAAGACAAAATACATTTGGATGGATGGCAATTTTGTGGATTGGGAGGATGCAAAGATTCACGTGATGTCACATGTCATACATTACGGCACCGGCGTATTCGAGGGTTTGCGCTGTTACGACACACCGAAGGGTCCGATGATATTTCGCCTAAAAGAGCATACGGACCGGCTTTTCAACTCTGCGAAGATTTACCGTATGGAGATCCCGTTCACCCGCGATGAGTTGAATAACGTGACCATTGAGCTCATCAAGAAGAACTCACTCAAGGCTGCCTACATCAGGCCGATCGCCTTTCGCGGTTATGGTGAGTTGGGAGTTAACCCCTTTCCGTGTCCGGTTTCAGTGGTCATTGCCACGCTACAATGGGGTAAGTACTTGGGTGACGAGGCGCTCGAGAACGGTGTAGACGTTATGGTTTCATCATGGAACAGGATGGCGCCGAATACTTTTCCGGCGATGGCAAAGTGCTGTGCCAACTATATGAACAGCCAGCTAATAAAGATGGAAGCCA
>JASFEK010000050.1:0-11031 GCA_050124875.1 Caldifarciminota bacterium
GTGTAATGGTTGAAGGTGGAGCACGTGTCATCACGAGTTTTCTCAAGGCGCAACTGGCTGATCGCTTCGTAATCACGCTGACGCCGTACTTTATCGGCGGTGTACACGCGGTTGAACGATTGTTAATAAGACAGGGACACAAGGAACCCGTTCAGCTGGAAAGAGCGAGGATCATGGGAAACAAATGGTTCGGTCGTGATCTGGTGCTCTGGGGCGCGTTCAAATAAAGATGAAAAACCTCGCGGTCTACTTCACTGATGTGCGAAAGATCGAGGTTCTTGAAGAAAAGGCACCGTCGATCCACGAACACCAGGTGCTGGTGCAAACAATCTTATCGGTCATAAGTTCAGGCACTGAAATGCTATTCTATCATGGCCTCGTACCCGGCGAAATATCCCTCGATGAGAATATCCCCATACTTGCCACCCGCAGTGGCTATCCGTTCAAGTATGGCTACTCAATAGTGGGCAGGGTGATCGAATGCGGCAAGATGGTCGATCCCAAATGGAAAAACCAGCTGGTCTTTGCGTTCCACCCCCATCAGAGCTTTCTTGCCGCAGACCCGGCCAATCTTATCAAGGTTGACGGAATGTCTGTTGAAGATGCGGTATACCTCGCGAACATGGAAACGGCGGTCAATTTCGCGATGGATGGTAAACCATTGATCGGAGAAAGAACCCTGGTCTTCGGACAGGGGGTCGTAGGACTACTGATGACTCAGCTCCTTGCTCAAATGCCGCTGCGCAAATTGATAACAGTGGAACTACATGAACTAAGGAGAGAGATGTCAATTCAATGCGGCGCGTCAGCATGTCTCGATCCCCGAAAGGATGATTTCACTGAGGTAGCAGACCACTTGCTTGAAGGCAACCGCGCTGATCTCGTGTACGAGCTTACGGGTAACCCCAAAACCCTGGAACAGGCCATACCGCTTACTGCCTTTGGTGGTCGGGTAATCATTGGATCATGGTACGGCACAAAAACCGAAAAGCTGCGATTGAACAGTGATTTCCACCGTCGCCGCATCAAATTGATCAGCAGTCAAGTCAGCACACTGGCACCCGAGTTCACCGGTGCTTGGACAAAGCATCGCCGCTTCGAAGTTGCCCGCGAAATGGTCATGCGTTTGAAGCCTTCACATCTGACCACTCACCGCATCCCGATTCAAGAAGCCAACAAGGCATACCGGCTCCTGGCAGAAAAACCCGGTCAGGCGATCGGCGTTACGCTAACCTACTAGCATCGGATAAAGGTCGCTCATGTACACGATTTCTGTCAAACGCGATTTCACCGCATACCACTATCTGATCGGGGGTAACTGGGGCGCGGAAAATGAAAAGCACGCGCATCAATACTCGATTGAGCTGGAATTAGAAGGCCAGCAACTCGACCAGCACGGGTATCTCGTTGATATAGTAAACATCGAATCGCTACTCAACGATCTGGTGCTGCAATACGAAAACAAAACGCTGAACGATTTAATAGAATTCAAGGATTTGAATCCGAGCATCGAAAACTTCTCCCGTATACTATGCAAAGGATTCGTTTCCACCTTGAAGGCGCAGAACATCAAGGCAGTCCGCATCAAGATATGGGAGAACGATATCGCATGTGCATCGTACCGGCAGGAGATCTGATTGCGGATCGGTTTAGTCATCTATGGCAACCTGCAGGCGGTCACCGGCGGTTTCATATACGACCAAAGACTGGTTACGTATCTTAGAAACGCGGGTGATGAAGTACACATTCTGTCATTGCCCTGGCGCAATACAGCACGGCATCTATTATACAACCTCTCCTCCAACTTCATAAAACGCATATCGGCGCTTCGTCTTGACATACTACTCGAGGATGAACTCAACCATCCGTCATGCCTGGTACTCAATCAAAGGCTGAAATACAAAGAACGATGTCATGTAATATCGATCGTCCATCATTTGCGTATGGATGAGAAGCAAAACGGAGTGCAGATCCTCAACAACTGGGTTGAAGAAACATATCTCAGGAGTGTCGATGGCTTCATCTTCAACAGCCAGACCACGGCATCATCAGTAGGCCGGTTCGCAGATCGCCTGCCGTCGGTCATTGCCCATCCGGGTAAGGACAGGTACTCACCAGACATGACGAAAAAGCAAATCGCACAAAGGTCACAGCAAAAGGGACCCCTGGGCATTGTCTTCCTGGGTAACGTAACGCCGCGCAAGGGTTTGGATACGCTGATCCGTGCACTGCAAACCCTCCCATACGAGCAATGGAGGTTGACCGTCATCGGCAGTACTGAACGCAATAAAAAGTACAGCCGGGAAATATCGAAGCAAGTGTTGGCCAGTGGAATGAGTGATAACGTCACGTTCACGGGAGAGCAGAATGCTGCCGTGGTTACCAGGTATTTGCGAAATAGCCAATTACTGGCTGTGCCATCCTACTATGAGGGTTACGGTCTAGTCTATGCAGAGGGAATGGGTTTCGGCCTGCCTGCAATCGGCACTCAATCAGGCGGAGCCAGTGAGATAATCGGCCATGATTCGAATGGCTTCCTGATTAAACCCCACGACGTGGCTGCATTGACCAGTCACCTCGAGCTTCTAATATCGAACCGGAAAAAACTCCAGCGCATGAGCATGCGCGCCCTGCAAAGCTATCAGAAATTGCCCAGGTGGCAGGATACGACCTGCAAGATCCGTGATTTTCTCTGTGCAACGGCGCACGCAGCATAGAAATGATTCAGCCTGAACGTATAAAGCAGCTGAATAAGAAACCAATCGCAGACAAAAAGCATGTTTTGTACTGGATGCAGCAGGCACAACGGAGTGAGTACAATCACGCCCTGGAGTATGCGATCCAGCAGGCTAACCAGATCAACAAACCAGTGGTCGTTTGTTTCGGACTGACCGACGATTTTCCGGATGCAAACAGACGCCACTACTACTTCATGCTCGAGGGATTACGGGAAACGCGCGATGCCCTTGCCGCACGTGGCGTACAGATGACAATACAGCACGGATCGCCCGAGATTGTCGCGGTAAAACTTGCCCGAGACGCCTGTCTGCTAGTTACAGATCGTGGATATCTGAAAATCCAGCGGCAATGGCGCAGCTATGTTGCGGAACACGCTCCGTGTTCCGTGGTACAGGTGGAAACCGATGTCATCATTCCGGTGGAGACTGTCTCGACGAAAGAGGAATACGCAGCCGCAACCATACGGCGCAAGATCCACAAGCGACTAGATGATTTCCTCACACCGGTACGAAAAACAACCGTCAAGAACCACTCACTACATCTGAAGTTCAATCAGTTCTCCATCGACGATATTGAGAAGGCAGTTCAGCGGCTGAATATCGACCATGGCGTAACACGTGTGAACGAGTATCATGGCGGCACGATCAATGCAAAGAAGCTATTGAGCAAATTCATAAGGAACAAGTTGGACAGCTTCGCCGGTAACCGCAACGATCCTTCTAAAGCCATACTGTCATCCATGAGCCCGTACCTTCACTTCGGACAGATATCAGCCCTCTATATAGCGCGCCGAGTGAATGCTTCACGCAGCAAGGGTATAGAAGCATACTTAGAAGAACTGATTGTCCGGCGTGAATTGAGCATGAACTATGTATTCTACAATCCCTCTTATGATAGATTCAAGGGCTTACCAGGCTGGGCACAGAAAACCCTGAAACAGCACGCAAATGACCGGCGGCAGTACACCTACACTCTGAAGGAATTGGAGAATGCTACAACCCACGACCGGTACTGGAACGCTGCCCAGAAAGAAATGGCGCGCACGGGCAAGATGCACGGCTACATGCGCATGTATTGGGGCAAGAAAATCATCGAATGGACACGCACGCCGGAAAAGGCATATAAGACGGCACTGTACTTGAATAACAAATACGAGCTCGACGGACGCGACCCGAACGGCTTTACCGGCGTCGCATGGTGCTTTGGAAAACATGATCGTCCATGGCCGGAACGCAAGATATTTGGCAAGGTCCGCTACATGACAGCGGACGGCCTCAAGCGCAAGTTCAATATTGAAAAATACGTAGAGCGGATAACGAAGCACGAATAAATTTCAAAACACAAATGACAAATATCAAATAATATCCAAATGCTCTGCTATTCTGATTCCCTGCCCACTGATCCTCTGATATTCTGGTCCGCTTCTTCAATGACTCAGTGACATAGTGACTTAGTGACTAAGATGCTTTTCCGTGATTCGAAATTCCCCTGCCGCTCCGTCATTGCGAGGAGTCCCGTATCAATTGTGTTATTGAATATGAGGCGGGCGACGCGGCAATCTCACTGTATATCCGACATGTACTATTGTCTTTGTTTCCGCTTTTCGCAATTCGAAATTCGAAATGTCTTCTACTTATTTCCGTCGTATTGTGCGATGAATATCTTGACCAGCCTCGGGTCAAACTGAGTACCGCTGTGGCGTCGTAATTCCCCGTAAGCGGCTTTCTTACTCCTACGTCTGCGGTACGGCCGGTCAGTGGTCATCGCATCGAATGCATCGGCGATACATATCAACCGGGCAATCATCGGGATCTTCCTGCCCTTCAAACCGGACGGATAGCCAGTGCCATCGTACCACTCGTGATGGTGCAGGATGTTCTTGGTATGCTTCTTCAACATCTCAATGGGCTCGACAATCGCAGCGCTGAACTCAGGATGGCGCTGCATGTATTTTTCCTCACGCCGTGTCAGCCGTCCTGGTTTACCCAGTATCTTATCTGGGATCCCTATTTTACCAACATCGTGCAAGATTGCTGAAATCTCAATTTCCTTGAGTCTATCCTTATCCCTGGTGATCGCGTGACCAATGACCAAGGCATAATCGACCACGCGGCCCGAATGACCCCGGGTATATGGATCCTTGGCATCAACGGCCTCGACAATTGCTCTTATTGAAGAGAGAAAGAGCTTGTCCAGATCACTGTACAACGATGCGTTCTCGACCGCAATCGCGATCTGGTTACCCAGCGCTGCGAACAATTCCAGATCGCCCTTGTCAAACTGCCGGTTGCCCTTCTTGTTGAGCACCTCGGCAACGCCGATCACCTTACCCTTTGCGATCAATGGCACCGCCAGAATCGAACGAGTCACCCATTTTGTCTTCTCGTCAACGCCGCGGAACCATCTACGGTCCTTGCGCACATCAGGCACGAGCAGCGGTTTGCCGTACTCGGCAACCCAGCCAACAATGCCCTTGCCCATGGGAACCCGGATCTCTTTTGCCTCTTTCCCTTTTTCGCCTCGGGCCGTGATAAAATACAGATCCTTTGTCCTGTCGTCGATACGGAAAACCGATGAAGCCTCTGCTTCCATCACTTCTTCAGCCTTCTGCATAACCGTGTCCAAAAGGTCATCGATATCGAGAATGCCGGAAAACACCATTGAAGTATCAATGAGTGTTTCCAAACGCTTGATCTTGTGGCGCAGGCTAGACAACCTGGATTTCATAAGTCCTCTCCCCGGCACCGAACTTCTCGGCAAAGGCGAGCTGTTCTTGCGCATCGACCTCAGGGTGCAATTTGTCAATCGGTTCCTTGATAAGATCATAGCAGGCTTGGTCAATACTCACCGGATCAAACGATGCAAGAATGCCAACATCATCAGCGATCATGGGCTCGTTAGTGTGGAAACAATCGCAATTGGGCGATATGTTAACAAGGAAATTCAGATAGAAGACCTCCTTATCCTTTATTACCGCTGCCGCATACTTGGCGATGCCCTTCTGTATTTCCGAAGAAGCCGCATCCCATGAGAACTTGATCGCCCGTTCCGGGCAAACAGCCATACAACCGGCGCAACCCGTGCAGACCTTCTTGTCGATACTCACTGCTGTCCCTTGCTCCTTTATTGCACCATGGATACAGTAATCCAGACAAGTAAGGCAGGCAGTACAACGTTCTTCATCGATGTAAGGCTTTGACCGTGAATGCATTTCCAGCTTGCCACCCTTTGCACCACAACCCATGCCGAGGTTCTTCAGTGCACCGCCGAAACCGCAATTGAGATGTCCCTTGAAATGGGACACACAAAACATGGTATCAATGTGGTCAAACATACTCGCGATCTTGGCTCCATTGACTTCGACGTAATCATCGCCGTAAAGACCATCGGCAATGATCATTGGAGCAAAATCGAAACCGTGTTCACGGGCAAGTTGGATGTGCAAATCAGCCCGGAAACGACGACCCGCATAGAGTGTTGTCGTATCAGTAAGAAAAGACGTGCCTCCGGCCCGCTGCACCAGTTCTACGAGCCTCTGAACGTAGCGCGGACTCACGTAATTGATATTACCGTGCTCACCAACATGCACCTTTATCGCGCTGGGAGAATTCTTCTGCAGTATTCTTAAACCGTCTGTTTTATCCACAAACCGGTCGAAAACCTTGAGAATATTGTCTTGATATTTCTTACGTAAGTCTAAAAAATACACCTTTGCCATAATGAAATAATACACACATCCAGCGAAACGTCAAGGAGTTCTTTCTGAAAATTCCAAAAATCCTCTCATAGTTTCCACTATTACTACGGTGGCCAGGAAATGACCGTCACATTCTGATTCAAAAACGAAAAAACACCAGGAACACCCTTTCATACATGCGCAGATTGTTGACAAAATTCGATTTATCGATAGAATTTGACGTGGGCGGTTTCGGTACCATAATAGCACTTGTACTACTCCTTGCCGCAATCGGCATACTGGTCTTTATCGCGCGCGAATTGGATCAGGCGAAGAAGCGAAAACTTGCCGGCATTATCTTCATACTCTTGTCGATCCTTTTCTTCCTAGCCCAGATATCATTCCTCGTCCATCCACAAGAGCGATACCAGAACTGGTGCGGCCTCTTCGGTCACTATTCCTCGTACGCCTTTTTCTGGCTGATTGGCTTCTACATCTTTATCATTCCTACCCTGCTTGGATATACCGGATACATTCTCGTGACCGATGCCAACAAGAAAGTCACTACGAATCTCTTGTTCTTCATACCGATCGGCGTCATTGCGGATACGATCATGGCGCTCTTCTTGAAGGTGTCGGTTACCGGCGTGCCGAGTGGCGGCATGCTGGGTTCGATCATCAGCCGGTTCCTGACCAGCTATTTCGGCGGGGTCGGAACCTATCTGATACTGGGCTTCAGCATCGTCGTCGTCGTGCTGATGATGATCCGGGAGAAGGTTTTTCCGAAGATCAGAACTGCCGAGGTAGTCGAGGAAATCAAGAAAATCCCCAAGAAGAAGGAAAAGAGAAAACCAGCCAAAGTTGAACAACCCGCAACCCAGAAGGCCGAGCGCAAACCTGCGCGTAAGATCGACTTCAAGCAGGAATTCCTGAACTTTCTCCAGGCGCCGACCAAGAAATACGGCGTTGATACTGAGCAACTGAGGAAGGAATCGGAAATCCTCACACAACGCCTTGCCGAGTTCGATGTCACGGGCAAGGTCGTGGCTGTGGAATCCGGTCCGGTCATCTCGCGCTTTGAATTTCAGCCTGACCCTGGGATCAAGGTGAACCGCATTGCCAACCTGGACAATGATCTAGCCCTTGCGCTCAAGGCCACCCGGATCCGGGTCGTTGCACCGATCCCGGGCAAATCAGCCGTCGGTATCGAGGTGCCGAATCGCGAGAGGAGTCTGGTTTATCTGAAGAACGGTTTGATCGATGAGAATTTTGAAAATCACCCCTCGCCCCTGGCCTTCGTACTAGGCGAGGACATAACCGGCCGGCCACTCAGCGAAGATATCGCGGTCATGCCCCACATGTTGATTGCGGGAACAACCGGCTCGGGCAAAAGCGTATGCATAAATTCCTTGATCGCCAGCATACTCTACCATTCTAGTCCAGATGATGTCCGCTTCTTGATGATCGACCCGAAGCGCCTGGAATTACCCATGTACAATCCTATCCCTCACCTTCTACGACGCGCGATAACCGAACCCAAGGAAGCGGTCAACGAACTCGAGAGACTGGTGGCAGTCATGGAAATGCGCTACCGTGATTTCGCCCGTGAGGGGGTCCGCGACATCGACGGGTATAATGAAAAAATGCGCAAGAAGGGTGGTCGTAACAAGCCGTACTTGCTGGTGGTGGTGGATGAACTGGCCGACCTGATGCTTACCGCACCCGGCGAGATCGAAGAGAACATCACCCGGCTCGCGCAGATGTCACGAGCCGTGGGTATACATCTTGTTCTGGCCACGCAGAGACCGTCGGTCGACGTCATCACCGGGTTGATCAAAGCCAACTTCCCGTGCCGGATTGCGTTCCAGGTCGCCTCCAAGACGGATTCACGGACCATTCTCGATATGAACGGCGCCGAGTCGCTTCTGGGGCGCGGTGATATGCTATTCTTACCGCCGGGCAAGGGCACACCGGTCCGTCTGCATGGTGCTTACATTGCTGCCGATGAGGTCAGTGGCATAAGTCAGCTTATTGCCCGTCTCCACCTGCAGAAAATACTCAGTGACGTTGAGGGTGATCTTGATGAAATCGTGACCGCGATCATTGATGAAGAACTCTGGACGATATTTGTCGACACAAAGGACGTCGCATTTGAGGAAAAGCGACGCGCCCTTTCCAACATCATCTCGGTCGAGAAGATCGATGAGATCATTGACGGCGGTTACTACCCGAAGCTTAGCGAGACCGAAGTCGAAGAGATCCTGGTAGAACAAGAAACCGACATGACCGTGGACACGCTTTTTGAAGAAGCTGCACGCCTCGTGTTCAGACATCAGGTTGCTTCGGTATCGCTCCTGCAACGGAGACTCAATCTCGGCTATGCCCGCGCCGGACGTATTGTCGACCAGCTCGAAGCCGCCGGCATTGTCGAATCATTTCAAGGTAGTAAATCAAGGAAGGTATTGATCGAAAGACAAGAAGAACTCGACGCAATACTCAAGAAGTATTCCAGTTCTTGATCAGAAGTCCCAGCACCTGGGCAACGCTCGCCCAGTCAGCTGAGTCACTCAACTGAATCCCAGCATCCAAGTAACCACAAAAGAAAAAAGGGCATGCCGGTATGCGCGCATGCCCCTGAAGCAATAATTTCTCTTGGGTCTATTCCATCTCAAGCACGGTCTGCAATTCAGCCATGTGTTTCTTGACCAAATCCTTGTTGACCTGGGGAACTTCTTTGTAGACTACGCTCGCCTCTTCCATGCCCTTCATCATTTCCTTGACCATATCGTTTTCCTGACCCTTCATCTGGTCTTTCATCTCGGTCATCACCGAGTCCATGAATACGGCTGCAAGCGCCATGTAGGTTTTGCCGAGGGCAGGCCAGAATTCTTCCCAGGGCATACCAGCGGCCCTTAGCTTAGCATCTAATTCGGGCATTTGCTTGTGTAGCGTTGAATACTGACCAGCCATTGCCATGAAAGCTTCTGCGCTCTCGAGCGATCCTAATTCTTCATTCAAATCCTTGGCTGCCTCTTGGAAGGCCGGCATTGCCTTGATGAACCGCTGTATCTCACCCTCGTTCAGTACTGCGTAATAAAAATCCACCTGAGGCTTCTCTTCTGCCTTCTCTACCTTGGGGGTCTCTTCTGGTGCTCCACAGAATACCACTATTAGAGCACAAAGTGTCATGACCATCATGACCTTTTTCATTAAATCCTCCTTTTTGTTGAGTTCTTTGCTTGTGTGCACAGATTTTTACAGGGCCACAACCTGATTCCCACCAAGCTGTTTTGCCCTCTTGAGTGCTTTATCTGCTTGTTCGAGCAACGCAGGCAAACTCTCAGCGCTGCTGGGGTAGGTTACGACGCCTACTGATATTGTCACTTTTCTCTTACCTGAACCCTTAACCGTGAGTGCTGTTTTTTCAACCGCAACGCGTACCCGTTCAGCGACATTGACCGCTGCTTCATTCAAGGCTTCGGGTAGGAGTATTACACACTGCACTCCTTGAAGCCGCGCTATGAAATCCGTATCCCGCACGTTCTGCTTCAGAGTCTGAGCAACATGCATCAACAGCGCGTCGCCGAATTTCTTTCCATATCGAGTGCTAAGATTGCGGAAACGATCCAAATCGATCATTGCCAGACTCAGTTGACGGGAATACCCCTTTGCTTTCTTGATCTCCATCTCGAAGATCAAATCGAAATATCGCTGATTAGGCAATTTCGTGAGGGGATCGAACAGCGCAAGTTGACGGATTTCGGTCTCGAGACGGGTCTTCTCAACCAACAATTCATCGTTGACAATCTCCGCGCCAAGACGGACTGCCAGTGCAGTGACAATCGCTTCATCAGCATCGTCATACGCTTCGGCTTGCTTCGTGTTTTCCAAAATGATCGCACCGACGGTTTGGTTACGGTGCACAACGGGTATCCCCATAATACTCTTCACGCTCTTACGCACCGGTTTGATACCGTGCTTTTTACAGAACTTCTGCAAATCCTTACCGAGGATCAAGGACTTTTTCTTCTGCATCAGCAGATTGCTGAGGCTCGTTACAAAAGGACCACCGGTAAGCTTCTTACCGTTTATCACGCGTTCACCAGTCGACGGTTTCAGCTCTCCGATTGCCACGTGGACCTTCGTGTTCTTATAAGCACTCCTGATCTCGCTCTTCACGTTGGCAGTCAGGTTGTCAAGCGAGTACTTCTTTGCGATGATCCTGTCGATCTTATAAAGCATACGCAAACGTTTTGCATCCTTAGGCAACTTCATATGAATAACTATAATCATTACCGCTTGGCTGTCAATCACTAAGACGCGAGACGCTGAGCAGCAGATCAGATGATCAGAATATCAGTAAGCAGAGTATCAGCAGCCCAGGATGCCAGGTATTGAACAATCGGTTAGTCTTCGAGCGAACCCTCTTCAGGCGGGGTGGTCGAGAAGTCTGATGTGTTCGTTCTCGACCAGCTCGAACCTTAATGGTATTTGATTTTCAGAATCCTCGTTGTTGGCACACGGAAAAGCGTTTCTCACTCTCGATTAACGCTATACGCATGACGCGAGCGGAGCAATACTGCGAACGAAGTGATACTGCGAGCCACCGGGCGATA
>JASFEK010000051.1:0-10666 GCA_050124875.1 Caldifarciminota bacterium
GAGGGTATATGTTAACAAGTTCAAGAAGCAAACCCACTAACCTCATAGGGTTTCTTGTTGCCGCCCTCGTGATTAGCATTATGCTGGTCGCTCATGGCTGCAAGGATCCGGATGAATACAACCCTGGAGAACCCCAATATCCGCCGCCCGGTCCGCCTGAGCTGCGCCTTCCTTACGCGGACACCAACTTGTGTTACGGTTCTCGGCATGTACCTGTATTCTTTGACTGGACCACGGTCGGCGGCGCGGAAATATACGAAATCCAGACTGACAGCACGCTGAGCTGGAGTACGGCTGAGATCACGCAGACCAGCCAGCCGCCCATTATTATCGGCCTTTACCGTTATGCCGGAACTGCGCCGTGGTATGCACGTATCCGGGCCGGCAGTTCAAACTGGACCAATTACACGGACTGGTCAGAAACACGGAGATTCTTCTTGAGGCCGGATCCATAATGACCTTCTGAACATCTGTAGCTCGTGTAAGTTTAATACCTTCAATTCTCTCTATTGCCAAAGGGCGAGTTTCGTATTATATTTGGCTACTATGCATAAACATATGTTCTATTCGCTTCTCGTCGCCGTGTCTTTATCAGCAGCGCTTCTGATCAGCGGTTCTTCCTGCAAGGATCCGGAAGAGTATAATCCTGAAACTCCAAAAGTACCACCACCTGAACCTCCACAGATCATTTTCCCCCTTGCCGATACGGTTATATGTGACTTCGGAGTACTATTCAACTATACCGTACCGGCCGGTTCCCAGGTATTCCAGATCCAGGCTGATACACTCTCCTCTTTCAGTACCGCTGAAATGTTCTTGCGTTATGGATCCTTGTATTACATACCATTACCATTTTACCACGGCAGAACTACCTGGTGGGCGAGGGTCCGGGCCGGCAGCGCAAATTGGAACAACTACACTGCCTGGTCTGATCCCAGACGATTCTATCTGTGGGCCGAGAGGTAACGATTGATGAGAATACTCAACGATATTAAACTACGTGAACCGGTATTCCTGAGAAATCTCTGTATTTACCCGGTCCACACATCCACAATTGATGATGCAGGAATCGCGGATATCAACACGCTGTTATCACAAAACGACGGTGAATTCCGCGAACTCGAACCGCCCGACATCAATCGGATAACCTTCTTCAATAAGGGGGATGACCCGGTCCTTATGCTCGATGGCGAGGAGATAATCGGCTCCATGCAGAACCGGATCGCTGCCGACTCGATACTCATCCCTGCCCGTTCGACGAGCAACATACCCGTGATCTGCGCCGAAGAAGGACGGTGGAGCGATATCGGCGCATTCCGTACCGGCAATTGTTCATACCCGGGGATCCGCGCCATTCTATCGCGCGGCGGCAAGAAAGGAAACGGATTACAGAAAAGAGTATGGAAGGAGATCGAACGCAAACTGACAGTCACGAAAACACTGTCCACCACCTCATCAATGCATGATATTTACAACAACCTTGAAGATGAGGTAACCCGCTATATGGAAGACTTCGAGAGTCTGAACCATGACACGATCGGTCTCATCGGTGCGGCTGGAAAGGTAATCCTCGGTCTTGATATTTTTTGTGACCCCACGACTTACCGGAAATTCGAACAGCAGCTGGTAAGGAGTTACGCACTCGATGCAATTGAGCACCGAAAAACAAGCCCGGCCGGCATTGATGCCAAAGCGTTCTTTGGCAATGTACAGGATTCACTGAGCAAGAAGAATCTGCCCGCCCGAACCCGCCACTTCTCACTGAAAGACCGGGGATTTTCAGGACAAGGCCTGATCTTCAATGACCGCATAATACATCTATCTGTTTTCCCCCGTTAGTCTGTGCTGTCAAAGAAACTCGGTAAGTATGAGATCATTGAATGGCTCGGCGGCGGCCGCTTTGGTGATGTCTTTCTTGCCCGCGACACGATCATCGACAAGGATTTCGCACTCAAGATATCGCGCATGCGCCGTGAAGAGATCAACATGCTGAAAGATGAAGCACGATTACTTGCTGCGCTCAACCATCCTAATATCGTCCGCTTCTTCAACATCGACTTCATTGATAACAAATTTGTCCTGGTCATGGAATACATCAAGGGAGAAACCCTGCGCGATATCATTAGTGAGGGTGGTATTCCAATCGAACAGTCAATGCAGATTCTCAACCAGATGGCCAGCGCACTCGTCTATGCACACGCCAACCGAGTGCTACACCGTGACCTGAAACCAGAAAATGTTCTCATCACGCAAGAGAACAACGCACCGGCGGTCAGAATCACGGATTTTGGTCTGGCAAGATTCATACGCTCTGGTTCGATTTCGGCCTCAAGCGCCGGCACACCGATCTACATGGCGCCCGAGACATGGGCGGGCAAGGCAAACGAAAAATCTGACCTTTGGAGCCTGGGCATAATATTCTATGAATTGCTGACCGGTATCCCACCATTTCTAGATGACAGTCTGGAAGGGCTTAAACGCAAGATAGAGAAACATAAGTATGCCGCGCCCACTACGCTCCGCCACGACATCCCCGAAGGCATTGAAGACATCGCGTTGTCAATGCTTACCCTTGACCCGAAAGCACGTCCCAGCGCGCAAGAGCTATCAGATCACATAAGCGAAACCCATCATGCCATGCGTGCTGTAACACGCGCCCAGAAACCACGCAAGAGTACGGAAACCTTGGAACTCACACCCGTACAAGAAGAAGTGCTTGCGGCACTGGACGGACCCGTGCTGGTGCTCGGCCAGGCCGGCTGCGGCAAGACAACAACCCTGACGTGCGCCGTCAAGAAGCTGATCGATCAGGGTATTCCCGCTGCCAAAATGCTGATCTGTACTTTCACCAATAAGGCCGCGAATGACATAAGGGAAAGGCTTCAGAAGAGCAGTACTGTTTCATTACACGACCTCTGGTTAGGGACTTTCCACAAAATGGGATTCCGCATGTTGTGCCGTGACGCGGAACGTCTCGACATGAGTCCAGACTTCACCATAAGAAACCCGAAAGACATATTCAATTCAATGCAGGTCAAGGTAGGTAAGTACCGCATGAACGCGGTCATAAGGTTCATCGAGCAACTGAAGGCTCTAGGCATTACGCCGGGAGAATTCAAACCACAAAATGCGTGGGAAAGAACATGCCATGACGCCTACCTGCAGTATGAAACCTACAAGAAGGAGAACAGGCTACTCGATTATGATGACCTGACCCTCTATGCGACCCGGCTATTGAAGGAGAACGATGACATCCGGCAGTACTATCAGAGCATTTTCGACTACATATTCATCGATGAGCTACAAGACATTAATCCCGCTCAGTATCAGATGGTGAAGTTCTTGTGTAAAGAACGCATTTTTCTGACCGGAGATGAAGACCAGTCGATATACGGCTGGCGGGGCGCGGACCGGGACATCATATATCGGGTACCCAAGGACTATGAAGACATCAAGATCTTCAGCCTCACCAGAAGCTTTCGTCTCGCACAGGGTATAATCGATGTCGCAAACAACCTGATGAGACGCGAAGCAACGATCCTTCCCGCCCCACACGCGGGTGACGTTCTTGTCTACGCCGCAAAATCCGAACAGGATGAATCCAGGTACGTTATCCGGGAAATAAAGAACCTGCGCAAAGAACACTTCAACTATCGGGATATCGCAATCCTCTGTAGAATGAATTCCCTGGCGCACGTTTACGAAGAGGCACTCGCCAAGGCACGGGTGCCGCACACTCTTATCAGTGGTTCATCCTTTCATGAACGCGCCGATATCAAACCAATATTCGCATACCTCTCTTTGCTTGAGCAGCAACTACTCGGTTCCAAGGATCTTGAAATTTTCATCGCCAAGGCACAGACCATATTTAGAATACCAACAAGGAACCGGAAACGAGCCGAAAAGCTATACCAGCACCATTGGGAAAATCTGAATATGATCAAGACACACCAGATGGTCGAAGATATCGCAGACTTGACCGGTCACAAAGGTGAGCACTTTGCTGAGTTACATTCGATGGCCCGCAATTGCCGGCAAGACCTAGCTGGGTTCTTGAATGAAATACGGCTTGTACAGGAACTCGATCTTGTCGACTGGGCCAAAGACCTGGTTAAGGTGATGACCGTACACAGTGCCAAGGGACTCGAATTCCCAGCAGTTTTTGTGGTTGACCTCGTTGAGGATGTCTTCCCTCTGACGAAAAAAATGGCTTCGCAAAAAGAGATCGAGGAGGAACGCAGGTTATGCTATGTTGCCCTGACCCGTGCTCAGAAGAAACTCTATCTGATCTACCCTAAATGGCGCCAGGGCCGCTACCAGCATCCCTCAAGGTTCTTGGTGAACATGCTAAAGGGAGAAGACTGATCAATCAACTCTATCGTCTCTTCGTTTCCTGAAGTACAATACCGTGAGCACGCCCAGTATTACGATCAGTATACAACCGGCGACAATCGTGTAGTCGCGTAAGAACCTCGACGCCTCGTCCCAGGTCGCACCCACGTAGAAGCCGACGACAACCAAAAAAGCATTCCATATCAGTACGCTCATGATGCTGTATATGAAGACCTTGAGGGCCTTGATGCCCACGATCCCAGCGGCAAAACATATCGGTGCCCTCATGCCGGGCAGGAACCGATTCAAAAATACGATCAGATCACTCCGCTGGTTGAACTTTCTCTTTGCCCGCTCGATCATGCGCAGCGGGAATATGCGGCCGAGGAATGACCGGGAAAAGAACTGTAATACAGCATCACCGTATCTCCGGCCAATGTAATATATGATCATTATTCCGGAAATACTGCCGGCCACGGTCAATCCGTATAGGACGTAGGGGTCATAGTGTCCCTGCCCGGCCAGAAACGCAAATACCAGCACAAAGGCGTCTGATGGATAAGGGGGAAAAACACTCTCGAACAATGCATTGCAGTAGAGGAACACATACACTAGTAGCAAGCTTCTGGCACTTACCCACTCAAACATCGTGCTCGCCCTTCACCGGGTCAGAAGCTGCAATCAACTTGCCCACCCATCTTCTTAGCGGTCTCTCCATCACGACTGACCGCCGAGTACTTCGCACTCACCTTTATGCCGTGGACCGGTTGGATCGCTACATAAGCAAATCCGTATTGACCATTTTGATAGAGCATGCGGTTATTCACAATTCCCGGTAAATCGATCTCATAAGCATAAATACGTGCTGCATAGGAATCAGTATCAAACACACCATAGCGCACCCGCGCATCGAAACGCTTGAAATCCAACCCCAGTTCAAGCGCACCAAAGATGCCGCTTTCCGTCATTTCATTGAACACCGATTTATGTTCAAAGCGAAAATCAAAGAAGAGAAAGCTGACCGGCTTGATGCGCAGCAGTACTTCAGACCCAGAAATATCCTTCTCCTCCGCCCGATAGCGCCTTCGAAAATTGACGCGGGCGTCAAGGATACCGAGTCTTTTCGAAAAATACAACCGGAAATCGTATTTCGTTGTATCCTCATCGATCTTATTATTCATATCCAGATTCAAGCCCACATCGATGACCTGTGAGTGATGTCTAAGGTCAATCGTTCCACCGGCGCGGTTCGCAACCGCTTCAACACCCTTGGGTGAGTAGAAACCACTCGGGAAATACTTCCCGGACACGGTAAGATCAATACCGGGAAACGCTGCACCAAAGCCAAAGAGCCCACCCACATGATTCTTCCAGGAGCGGGCTACTTCACTGAATACCACAAAGGATTCACCGAAATATCTGAATTCAACACTGGTGATGAAAAAACTCTCACCATAGAAACTCTGGACCGAATCAACCGCGGCAAAGGCCGGAGTGTAGCTACAGAAGAAAGTCCGGTTTGAAATTAGCATGTCAGGCCTACGGTAGCGCACATCATAACCATATATCTCTTCGTTGATCCTATCCTTCCTGCTCAGCGACAGCGAATCAACGTGTTGACCAGACTCGTCAAAGGAACGGGCAAAACCCAGCGAGTCCACACGGCCGTCGAGTTTTTGGTTTGAATAGTACAATGTATATTTGACCAGCAGTGAATCGCTGAATGCGCCACCAAAAAACCCGCCATTTTCGACCGTCGAAGTATAGGGCAGCAGGCCGCGTTCATTTACCATGACACGATAGTCAGTGCCCCTGAAAAACGAACCAACCGAGGAAAGCACAACTCCGGCGCCCAGATCCAGGTTGTACTTGCCAATTGCGAATTTCCTTACGCCTTCGCTGACCAGCAGACCAACTGTGTAGTGATCGAAGAAAGCACTCTCATATGCGTCCTTCTCGGTAACCGCATAGATACTATGTTCTTCAAGCGACAAGCCAATTCTTGTGTAGTAAAGAAATGAATCGTCCCTGACTGGCAAGTCGCTTCTTGCCCGACCGCGTGTCACTATCTTCTTGACCTCTATTCTCTTGAACCCGACCGTCAAGTATGGCCGGATTATATCGATCATCCATTGATCGATACCGACGACGCTGGAGAGTCCATCCAACGTAGCGAATGGCCCGTATCGGTCCCGGTACTCGACGATCCTTATGCACTGGGTCAAAGACAGGAATGGTATTTGAGCAAGGTCTTCAACCGATACACGGTTTATATCGAGCGGCTTCTTCCGCAGGTACTCCAGGTCCCGCAGGATCAACTCAAGATCAATATCCTGCTCTGTCTTGAAAACCAGATCCTCGGGCAGGGCAATGAACAGCAACAGGATCAAGATCATTGCACAAAACCCATCCCGATGCTGTGCGTGAGACCCAACTGCTGATGGCGGTTCCCAGAATAACCAAGAAACATCTTGCCGAGGGATAGCCGCAAGCCGTATTCCAGCAGTATTGGCCTTGAGTTGACGCTCAAACTCAACAAGAGCATCTCACGCGGCGCGAAGGTCAAACCAAAGTTGTAGAAGGGCAATTCTGCTTCAACTCCACGCACCGCTAGCCGGAAATGAAGATTCGATGAAACCTTATAGAGAAAACGCACCGAGTAGCTTAGCGGCACGTAGTCAAGTGCTGACACTCTTGGCACGTTGATATTGTTGATCCAAGAACTAATCAAAAATAGTTCGTTTTCAAATTGCCCGCCTATCTTTAACCCATAGGTGAATTCATTACACATATCCTTAATCCAGACATTCAATCCAGCAACATTGATTCCTACGGCGAAGTTACCTCCGACCGGGAAGCCAAAACCAAATGCAAAGAAATTCTCCCGGTACGATTCACACCCGAAACTCGTTGCTTTCAGGCTATAGCGATCGATCTGAGAATACAATCCAAAGGTACGCAGTTCGGCAAGCTCAAAACGCATCTCGCTGGCTAAAACTATTTCGAACCTCTTTTCTTGCAGATGTGCGGGGTTGAACTGGTCTTCGTGTAGAATATTTCTCGGGAATAAGAACGAATCAAAAAAACTGATCAGGAGTAGCAGCTTCAATAGAACCGGGCGGGCGGGCTATTTCCCGTTAACAGCCTCTACCCTCAAAAGCATTTCCTTGACGCTCAGTACCTTTATGCTACTTCCTTTCTTTATTGTCGAATCGCTCATCGCGTTCCAAAACTCACCATGTACAAAGACAGTACCGCGTGTCGGCCCGATGTCTGTCTTGGCCGTACCTATTTTTCCCACTATGCCTTCGCTGCCAGTCGTTTTCCTTCTGAACTGAGCCCGGACACCCAGGGTCAATAGGAAAATTACAAATCCAGCGACAATGATCACCACAAGCATAATTACCTCCCATGATACTCGCAAGTAGGGCACATCACTCTCAAAGAGAA
The DNA here is from genome assembly GCA_050124875.1 of Caldifarciminota bacterium. Lineage (GTDB taxonomy): Bacteria > Hydrothermota > Tepidihabitantia > SM23-42 > SM23-42 > SM23-42. The sequence goes on from JASFEK010000051.1 coordinate 7,783, forward strand.
TCAAAGAACCAAAAACCAGGGCAACAACGCCACCGATCGTGAGCAAGCCCTGCGAAGTAACGTATATTTCCAGAATGAATAGAATTGCGGATAGAATGATAAGAGCCACCCCCGCATAGTTGACGGGCAGCACATGTAGCGAGTAGAATCCTAGTATTAGACAGATACCGCCAACGACGCCGGGAAAAATCATCCCCGGGTTCTGCAATTCAAAGAACAAACCGTACACTCCCAGGAGCAATAGTATGTAGGCAACATTGGGATTGGTAAGCAGTAACAGTAATCTTTCCCGGAGCGTCATCTTGACTTCTCGCTTCTGACTGTCGCGTGTGTCCAACACCACGACGACATCTTGCACCTTGACCTCTCTTCCGTCGAGCTTCTCGATCAATTCATCCTCATCGACCGCGATCAGATCGGCAACACCTAATCCCAGCGCCGCCTCGGCGTCAACCGAGGCGCTCTCTCTCACCGAGAGCTCTGCCCACTCTGCGTTTCTGCCCCGCTCCTTGGCCAGTGCCCGTAAGTAGGCAACTGCATCATTCGTCACCTTTTCCGTCATTACACTGTCCATCTGCTCACCACCCATGCTCACTGGATGTGCGGCACCGACATTCGTCCCGGGTGCCATTGCGGCAACGTGACTGGCATACAATATGAAGACACCAGCTGAAGCAGCTCTTGCGCCCTTTGGAGCCACATAAACGACAACTGGGATTTCTGCACTGAGTATGCGCTTCGTTATTTGTCGCATGGATACATCAAGGCCGCCGGGGGTATCGATCATGAAGATCAAACAGGCAGCATCATCCCGTTCCGCAACTTCGATGACCCTAACCAGGTAGCTACTACTTGCCGGACTGATTACACCATCCAGATCAGCAATCAAAACATCGTTTACACTGAACAACATCAAGAATAAAACTAACATATAACACAATAATCATTTTAAAAACCAAGTCAAGAGCCAGACCGAGACGAAAAAGTGATGCTACACCTAATCTTAGGTCTTGACAAAATTTAAATAATGATTATAATCGCACAAAAGGAGGTAAGAATGCCTGCTAAGAAGAAAAGAAAAACTAAGAAGAAGGCGACTAAGAAGAAGAAAGTCGTGAAGAAGAAGAAGACAACAAAGAAGAAGACAAAGAAAAAGAAGACAACAAAAAAGAAGACAAAGAAAAAGAAGAAGAGATAGTTGTCATCATGAAGGGGGAGCAATCCCCCTTCTTCTTTTTTATATCCAAGGATGTACATCCAGGGCGATTGACTTTTCCTTCGCATAAGTTATAATCAAGACAGGAAAGAATGAGTCATTTTAAGAGAATGAGCGAAAGTCTAACCAAGAATATTGCCGAAGTAAAATCGGCCACGGACAACCCGACATCGCTGAATGATTTACAGGGACCCGGCTTCGAGCGCATCATCTATCTATTTCATAGCATCACAAAGTCGATGGTTGATATCGGTAATCATATTATCATAGAGAACGATTTTCGCAACCCGCTGAATACCGCCGATGTTTTTATCAGTCTGGCAGAGCACCGCGTGATACCCTCGTCAGTCGTCCCCGGGATGAAAAAGGCGGCGATCGTGATGCCCAAAATACGTGATTACGCCCCCACTGATCTATTCGGCATTATCACCGATTGCATCAGTGATGTGAGCCGTTGTCTTGTTTCATTCAAGAAGTACCATCACTCAAAAGCCTCCACGGAATAGGGTCAGAAGTGGTTTTGCTTATCTTCGCTTTTATTTTCGGCATGGCGATAGGAAGCTTTCTCAATGTCCTTATCTACCGTCTGCCCAGAAGGATATCCATTGTCGCGCCCCACTCTTTTTGCCCAAGCTGCAAGAAGCCCATACGGTGGTACGAAAACATACCGGTAATCAGTTACATCATCCTGGGCGGCCGATGCGCCCGGTGCAGTAAGAAGATCTCACTCCGCTATCCCGTGGTCGAAGCCCTGACCGGCTTGCTTTTCCTATACGCCGCCAGTCGTTACGGGCTGAGTTATGAATTCTTCTTCATTGTCTTCTTCTTCAGCGCAATGATCGTCGTTGCATTTATCGACTTTTCCTTCCAGGTCATCCCGGACATCATTTCGATGCCGGGTATTGTTCTGGGTATGGTTTACCAGATTATCAAAGGGGATTTCTTAGTCGGACTTGTGGGCATGATCTTTGGCGGTGGCCTGATACTCTTGATCCGGGTGATCGGCGGCAAGGTGTACAAAGAGGTAATGGGCCTGGGTGACGTATACCTCACCGCCATGATCGGTGCTTTCGTCGGCTTCCCCTACATCATCCCCGCCATTTTCGTGGCCGCATTGGTCGGCGCAATTCTGGGTGTCATCTTCATCATTTCTACGCATCAAAGCAGGGAAAGCCCAATACCTTTTGGGCCTTTTTTGGGCATCGGCGGAGTATCCGTCATCATCCTCAGCCCTCAATTCCATCAACTCTTCGCACTCCTCGGTATTTACCTTTGAATTTGTGTTTTGCATTCGTAATACGTATTCGTTTACGGTAAACAGCAGGCTAATACCGAGTTCTTTCACGAACACGATCTACGGTACACGTATACGACATTCTTCGTCCTTTCCCATTCTGTGTTTCCTTTCCACCCCGTGATCTCTGCGTTTCCTTTCTATTCTGTGCCTTCTATGGTATGAATATCCTCACCATTGTCGGACCAACCGCAACCGGCAAGACCGAACTCGCGATGAGGATCGCCCAGCGCATTTCAGGTGAAATCATCTCGGCTGACTCTAGACAGATTTTCAAATACCTTGATATCGGCACGGCCAAGCCAAGTGTAGCGCAGCGGCAAGCGGTCCAGTTCCACCTCATTGATTTTGTTGAACCGGATGAGGACTATTCA
>JASFEK010000052.1:0-10632 GCA_050124875.1 Caldifarciminota bacterium
AGGAGAAGACGCTAGCCGTTCTGAAAGAGGGGGATTTTTTCGGAGAGATGGCGATCATTGACGGTTCACCGCGTTCTGCTGGTGCCGTCGCAGTGACTCCGGTTTCTCTGCTGGTGATTGACAAAGAATCATTCAAGGAAAAATTGCGCGAGAATCCACTCATCGAATACGTTCTGGAGACGCTTACACGCCGCCTGCGCACGGCAGATGAACAGATAAGGTTGTTGACGATTAAGAGCGAGGAGCGCAGAGTGCTTGCCCACATCATAACCAAGGCCAAGGAGACCGGTAAGGAGACAGAAGGGGGTACTGAGATTTCACCGTTTTCGACAGAAAGCCTTGCTCACATAACAGGCATGAGTGAGAACAAGGTAAAGGATTACGTGAGTAAACTTGTTCAAGTCAATCTTGTCACGTTGGGAGAGAACAGTCTGTTAATAAGGGGAGTAACAGATCTGGATGACTATCTTCGATACATCGCGCTAAAAGAGAAGTTTGAAAAGATATAACACCGTTTAACCCAAAACAATACAATATGGTGATTCTGGCAAAAGAGAAGAAGGCTAACGAATTAAAACTGGAAGAATTGCGCAGAGTGCTCGCGTCGGCTGAGGTACTCAAAGACCCCAAGCAATACGCGAATCTATCCCGCGAATACAAGAAGCTGGAGCAACTAGTGGGAAAATACCAGGAATACGACAAGCTGCTGAAGGAAATTGACGGGGTGAACGAAATGTTGAGCAGTGCCGATGCCGAACTGAGGGACGTGGCGCAAAAAGAACTAAAGGTCCTGAAACAAAGGCTCAGCGCAGCGGAAAAGGCTATTGAAGATATGTCCAATCCCCATTATGAAGAATTTCAGAAGAACTGCATTGTTGAGATAAGAGCTGGTGCTGGTGGGGATGAGGCATCGTTGTTTGCCGCGGATCTCTTCCGAATGTATCAGAAATTCGCTGAATATCAGCGATTTAAGTCTGAAGTCTTATCTTCTCATCCGAGTGAGATCGGTGGGTTCAAGGAGATCATTTTTCTTGTTTCCGGCGAAAACGCTTACCGGCTTTTCCGTTTTGAGAAAGGTGTTCATCGCGTACAGCGCATTCCCAAAACAGAAGCCGGCGGGAGAATCCATACTTCAACCGCGACGGTTGCCGTGCTGCTCGAGATCGAAGAGGCCCAGCTCGCCATCGATCCCAATGACCTGCGCGTTGATACCTTCCGGGCCGGTGGTCACGGTGGACAGAATGTGAATAAGGTGTCCTCAGCAGTGAGGCTCACGCACATTCCATCCGGCATGGTGGTCGTTTGCCAGGATGAGCGGTCACAGTACAAGAACCGGGAAAAGGCAATGAAGATACTGCGCGCCCGGTTGGCCGAGGCCGAACAGCAAAAGAGGGATGCCGAAATACACAAACAGCGTCAAAAGCAGGTGGGCAGTGGCGACCGCAGTGAGAAAATAAGGACATACAACTTTCCGCAGAACCGCATTACTGATCACCGTATTGGATTAACAATATACAACCTTGAACATATTCTGGATGGCGATCTGGATGAGATCATTGAGAAACTCGAACAACATGAGAGAACTGGTCACGGCAGTAAGTAAAGAGCTGGCAATTGCCCGCAATGAGGCAGAACTGGTCATCGCGGCATTGATGAACCGCCCGCGATTCGAGTTGTACATGTCGGATAAGATAGATGAAGAGGAAAAGAACCAACTATGGTCGAAGGTGACCCAATTACGCCAAGGCAAACCTATCGAGTATGTAACACAGCGCGTGCAGTTCCGGAATTTCACGTTGAAGATCAACCCCGGTGTGTTCATTCCGCGCCTGGAAACTGAGTATTTCGTTGAGTTGATACCGAAGACGTTGTCACTTGCCCCGGGTAGAATTCTCGAGATCGGTACTGGCTGCGGTGCGATCAGTATTGCACTGGCACACCTTTTCCCCCGTGCCGAGATCGTGGCCACTGATATCTCAAGCGCTGCACTCAGGAATGCATGGGAAAACATCACACATGAGGGTTTGACATCCAGGATAAGTATTCTTCAATGCGACTTGTTCGAGGGCCTGGTGGGCGAATTCGACCTCATCGTTTCAAATCCTCCGTATGTGCCGAGTGGTCGGATGCATGAATTGCCGCGCAGTGTGCGGGAATTTGAACCGCTATCCGCGATCGATGGTGGGGAAGAGGGCGTGGATTTCATCACGAGAATGATCCTTGGAGCACGGGATTACTTAGCTCAGAGCGGAGTGCTCGCAGTGGAAATAGATGAGGAGAGTGTCAACACTCTGAAGAAATTCCTGCTCGATAACCGTGTTGGTTCGTTCAGATTTTGCCGTGATCTATTCAATATACATAGGTATTTGTTCACCGGAGCAATCAATGAAGAAGGCTAAGATTTTTGTAAACACAAAAAAACCACATGCGAGGAAAAATCTGCAGCTGGCCGAGCAGGCGTTGCGCACCAACGGCTTCGAAATTTCGCCCAAGCCGGATTTCATCGTTGCCCTGGGCGGGGACGGTACGCTGCTTGCGGCGGCCAACTTGTACGGCAAGAAAGGCATCCCGATCCTGGGTGTGAATATCGGAGGTCTGGGCTTTCTTACCAATGTGACCTTTGGCGAATTGCACAATACACTGGTGGAGATACTAGAGAAGAAGTACAAGATCGAGAAGCGTATGGTGCTGAAGGCCGTCTTTGATCGTAAGCGGTTCTACGCATTGAATGATTTCACGATAAGCACACGTGTGCCGGGTCGCGTCGTGGAGTTTTCGGCAGTGATCGACAATGAATACGTTTGTAGATTCATCGCGGATGGCATGATCGTGGCTACACCGACCGGCTCGACAGCCTACTCGCTGGCAACGGGCGGGCCAATCATGCTGCCGGATACGGAATCTATCATAGTGACACCGATTGCCCCGCACACTCTTTCGGTGCGGCCAATTGTCCTGCCGCCGAAGAGTAAGGTTGCGATTCAGATCGGTCGCAAAGGGACCGCCGTGCTCGTGGCCGACGGCCAGCGGTGCAGATTGGTCCGGAAGAACCATACGATAACCTTCAGCAGGGCAGACTACCAGGTTAAATTGATCAAGCCATTACATACTACTTTTTTTAAGACACTGAGGGAGAAAATGAAGTGGGGTGGACGCGAAGATGCTTAAGCTGTTAAGAGTGCGGGATTTTGCCCTCATGGAAGACTTGACGCTAGAGCTGAATGGCGGCCTCACCGTGGTCACGGGAGAGACCGGCGCCGGCAAGTCAATGATTGTTAGTGCCATTGCGGCCCTATGCGGAACAGGGATCGACGATGATGCCATCCGCACGGGTAAGAATTCGTCGGAAATAACCGGTGTTTTTGATATCGATCCGGCACTCAAGGAACGTCTCACTCAGTCGGGTATTGAGATTGAGAATGAAATTATCATCCGTAGGAACATCGAGCGTGGTAAGCGTCAGAATTCTTATATTAATGACCGGATGGTCAGCCTGAATTTCCTGCGCGAGATCGCCCAGTATATGGTTGATCTCATCGGGCAGCATGAAAATCAATCGCTGTTTGACAAGAAAAACCACCTGGCACTTCTTGATGCTTACGCAAAGCTGGAGGGATTGCGGGCAGCGTACGAGGGATGCTACATTGATTACCGCGATCTGCAGAAGAAACTCGCGATGTTGTTGGAACAAATTGAGGCAAGGGACGAGAGAATCGACTATCTTCGATTCCAGATCGATGAGATCGAGAAGGCGGCTCTGAAGGCAGATGAGGAGGAGGAATTAGATCTTGAGAAAAACCTGCTTACCAGTAGCGAAAAACGCAGCTTATTGGCCGCCAGCATCATAGACGATCTATACGAACAGGATGGCTCGGTGGTCGAAAAATTATCGAAAATAGGCAAGAATCTTGACGAATTGATCAATCTGGATCCTCAGCTTGGGCATTACAAGGAAAGCATGGATGATCTCGCTTCAACCGTTGACGAAACATACCGTGTGATGAGTAGTTACCGTGATAAGATTGAATTTTCACAGGAAAGGCTCGATGCGGTTATCGGCCGGCTAGAGACGATAAGCCGCATGAAGAAGAAGTACGGCAAATCAATACAGGAAATTCAAGGTTACCTGAAAAGGATGAAGGATGAGTTGGGCATGATCGAGACCCGAGACGAAGAGATCGAGAAAACAAAGAAGCAGATCGCCGAGATCGAGAAGAAGGTTCATGAAAAGGCAGATGGTTTATCGTCGAAAAGACGCAAGGCCGCGGTTGACTTGAGGAAAGAGATAATTAAACTACTTAAGCAACTGAGTATGGAAAAAGCAGATTTTGAGATCAGATTCGAAGAATCGGACATTGGCCTTCAGGGAAGGGATGATGTGGAGTTCTACATCTCGACCAATCCTGGGGAACGATTGAAACCCTTGAGGAAGGTTGCCTCAGGCGGTGAGATATCGCGGATAACCTTGTGTTTGAAGGCAATACTCTCAGATGTCGACAGGATACCGACGGTCATATTCGATGAGGTCGATATCGGTATTGGTGGTAGGATTGCGGAATCGGTCGGTTCCCTCTTGTCGAGAGTGAGCATGAACCATCAGATAATATGCATCACCCATTTACCTCAGATCCCGGCGTTTGCCAAAGAACATATGTTGGTCAGCAAGCAGATAAAAGGGAAGGCAACTTTCACTCAGGTTAAGCGATTGGCGCGGGACGAGCGCAAGATGGAAATCGCACGGATGCTTGGCGGGAAGAAGATCACGGCTAAGACGATTGCCCATGCGGGCGAAATGCTGCAAAAGGACAAGAAATAGAAATGGATAAAGATAAGCATTATAGTATGACCGTCTCGAATATAATCACAATTTCCCGGCTGGTACTATTGCCGTTCATAATTTATTTCCTGCTTACCGATCAGCGACTCGTCGCGTTTGTGATCATGTTCGTGTCCCTGCTATCGGACGGCCTTGATGGCTACCTGGCGAGGAAACTGAACCAGGAATCCAGGCTGGGCAGGTTCCTCGATCCGTTGTGCGATAAGATCTTTCTGGCTGCAGTATTGATAACATTGCTGTATATAAGGGCGGTGCCGTTGTGGGCGGTTTTGTTGATCGTGCTCAGGGATTTTCTCATCTTGCTGGGCAGCTTCTTCCTTTTGAGAAACAAGGCCGTAATTGAACCGTCCAATACCTTTGGTAAGATCACAGGGTTTGTGTTCGGATCAATGATACTGGCATTCACGATCGGCTGGACATTGATCGGCAATATCTTTATGTATCTTAGCATTCCTCTGATGGCTATAGCGTTCATAACTTATTCAGTAAACTATTTGAAGATAATGAAAGGAGCACGATGAAACCAATATTTTTCACCAAAATGGAAGGCACTGGTAATAATTTCTTAATCGTAGACAACCGTAACGGATACCTTACAGTGAACGTCACCGAGGAGAGTGTTACTGATTTTGCGAAAAGACTCGCCAACTTCCAGCTGGGTGCTGGCTCAGACGGCGTGATCTTATTGGAACAGTCAGCTGAATTTCCTTTCGAGATGCGGTATTTCAATCGCGATGGTAGTGAAGCAGTGGCGTGCCTTAATGGTGCTCGTTGCGTCGTCAGCTATGCTTTCCGCCTTGGTCTGATAAAGGATAAGGGCAAGATCGCTACGGCTTCTGGTCCAATTGGGTACTATTATAAGAATGATGAAATTAGCGTCGAAGTGGCACCGCCGGTTGATGTTCGGTTGAATTTCAGCTTCACCGTGAGCCGGAAGAAATACAATGCGAATTTCCTACGGATCGGCGTGCCACACTGCGTGATCTTTGTTGATGATTTCAGAAAGGTCGACGTGAAAACGCTCGGTGAGGCGATCCGCAATCACAAGACGTTCAAGCCTGAGGGTACGAACGTGGATTTCGTGAAGGTGGAAAAAGACGGTCTGCAGGTACGTACTTATGAGCGTGGCGTTGAGGATGAGACACTGTCCTGCGGCAGTGGGGTTTTGGCTTCAGCCTATATCGCTACGAAACTGTTCATGACACAGTCACCAGTGGCCTGCCGTACCAAGGGTGGTGATCTTGTTGCTACGATCAAGGATAAGTTGTATCTGGAAGGTCCGGCCAAGTATATTTACGATGGAGTGTACTATATAGATTGATTTGATCCGTCAGTATCACCGCAGCCGCAGAAAAAGGCCAGCCGTTATATAGAAAACATACCCCCTGATCGAGTTCAATTCTTCACGTTGTAGAAGCAGTGAAAAGGGCGGTTTAGTCAGAGCACTGGATTCCGCTCGGATCATACACTTATCTGACAATGAATATTCATAACCGAACAATGCACCAATTGCTGCTGGAGAGTTACGTACACCTAACCAGTAGATGTGTTTTGATGGTTTCTGGTTGTGGATCAGCGCGCTTAACTGATAGAAGGTGAGTTTGTTTAGGTCACCTCCAGCATCCCATTCACCTCCGGCCAAACCAACTGCGAAGCTGATCGGAGAAAAATTCAGCCGTAGCGTGAAGATGGTGGTGTTGTACTGCAGCCCGAGATAAGGCTTGAACAGGCACACAAAACCGTCGGCACCTGACACATGCCAGGCTGTTGGAAACGAGACTAGTTCGATGCCCCCGATGCCGCTTGTTTTTCCCTTAGTATAGTAAGCATTGTGCAGAACACTGAAACTGGTCTTCGGATAAGTCTGTATGTACATCGTATCTTCATGTTCGCTTACATCCCAGATATTGAGCGCGGGGGCGATTCCTAATTCGTGAATTTCCCCGCTCCGGTTGTAGGGAGCGACCATTTCGTTCTGCGCGTGCGGGGATACCACGACTGGTGCACAGCTTACCATCAAGATCGAAAGGAGCGTTAAGCTTCGGAGAAAGCATTTCAGAGACCACTTCATATCTACTCCTCCATTCTACATCATACGCGGAGCAAGAATGCTCCGGGCATATCATCTACTTACCAAAAACTTTGGTGATTCTATCCAGGGCCCACATCAAGTCTTCTTTCTTGATAATGAGCGGCGGGGCAAAGCGCACGACCATTTCGTGCGTTTCCTTGGCAAGAATACCCAGGTCCATCAAATGCTCACAATAAGGTCTTGCCTTCTCGGTAAGCACGACACCGATCAATAGTCCCTTGCCGCGAACTTCTTTTATGACCGGGTTCTGTATTTTACTGAGTTCATCCATGAACCAGTTGCCCAGTTCGAATGCCTTGTCAGCGAGTTTTTCTTGTACTATCACATCGAGTGCGGCCATGCCGATCGCTGAGGCGAGCGGATTGCCACCAAACGTCGAGCCGTGGTCACCGGGTTTGATCACATCCATGATCTTGTTGTCGCAGGCAATGGCCGAGACCGGATAGAAACCACCGCTCAGGGCCTTGCCCATGATCAGGATGTCTGGTCTGATGCCTTCATATTCGCAGGCAAACAGCCGGCCGGTTCTGCCTAGGCCGGTCTGGATTTCATCATCAATAAGGAGTACGTTGTTTTGCTTGCAGGTATCCGCGCATTTATTAAGATAGCCTTCATCCGGTACAATAACGCCGCCCTCACCCTGGATGGGCTCGATCAGGAATCCGACAGTATTGTCGTTGATGGCTTCCTCGAAAGCTCGGCAATCATTATAGGGAATCATCTTGAACCCCGGCGTGAAGGGGCCGAAACCGGTACGGTATTGCTCCTCAGACGAAAATCCAACGATCGTTGTCGTGCGACCGTGAAAATTGTTCTCGCAGACGATTATTTCTGCTTTATCTTCAGCCACTTTTTTCTTTGCGTAGCCCCACTTGCGAGCAACCTTGATCGCCGTCTCCACGGCTTCGGCACCGGAATTCATGGGCAGTGCCTTTTCATACCCGGTCAAGCGGCAGATTTTTTCAAGGAAGAAACCCATTTTGTCGTTATGGAATGCCCGTGAAGTGAGGGTCAGTTTGCTCATCTGTTGCTTGACTGCGTCGGCAATTCTCGGATGGCAGTGTCCCTGATTGAGCGCTGAATAACCACTTAGCATATCAAGGTATTTCTTGCCTTCTACATCCCAGACCCAGATAGCCTGGCCGCGCGTGAGTACTACTGGTAATGGATGATAATTCCGGGCACTGAATTTCTCGGTAAATTCAACAAATTCTTTGTTTGATTGCATGTATCCTCCGTATTTGGAGGATATTATACAGAAAACAGGCACGTTTTCAAGTGATAGAAAGAGCGGTGGGCGTCAAGCGTCGAGTGAGATTGCTTCGTCGCCCGTTTAATATTCATAAGACTGTATGAATACGGGCTTCTCGCAATGACGAAGGGGCGGGCGTAAGGCGTAGAGCGTCATGCATGGAGCGTTAGGAGTAACGCGTTGTGCGTGTGTAACAAACTTGACATTGACATGATTGCTTTTTACCATATAATTTACGAGTGTTTTTCATACTGTTTTTGCTTGCCAACAACGACTCAACAACTGTTGATACCGTGCAAACCTATGAAATTCCGGAGATAGTAATGTTCTACAATGGACTGTCCGTGGTTGAGGAGGTTGTCCCGAGTTATCATGAGCAGTCGGTTGCGGATATGCTGACAAACTTCCCTGTTACCGTGCTATCTTATGGATTCACGCCGGCAAACGGAGTCAGCTCGAGAGGTGCAAGCCCCTATTACACGCGTATCTACGTAAACGGGCGCCGGCAGCGGCAGAATTTCACGGGGTATTTCAACCTGGGTCAGCTGTCTTTGCACTCTTTTGAGCGTGTAGGATATGGACAGAACATCACCGGGAGTGAATTGAGTGGCTTGAATTTCCAGTCCAGGATCAACCGTTATGACAAGCCCTATTCGTATGCGCGCTTCTTGTTTGGCAGTTTTCAGAGTAATGCTTATGGCATCGATTTGACCCGGGCGATCACAAATGATCTGGGACTTTACGCCAGCGGTGAGTATTACAGGACTGATGGTTTTCGTGATCAATCCGACGCGGAGAGATTGTCAGTCTATGCACATGTGTATTATAACCGTTTTTTCCCGGCCCGGCTGGACTTGTTCTACAGTGATCATGATTATGGTTTCCCAGGAACGATTCATGAGTCGAAAGAGAGTCGTCAGGAGGATAAATTTCTTGATATCAGCGCCACGTTTGCTTTGGGGCACTCGGTTATGAATCTTTTCTATGCTGCCCAGAATATGGCATATGCGGATAGTCAAAACGTCATTTTTACGGAGTACCGCATGAAGCAGCTTGGTGCCGGTCTCGCATATCATGATGAGCTATTTGGAATTGCAGTCGACTATGGCGTAACCAGCTATTTCCTGGACGTGGACGGTACCGTGATATCATATCCGGATGTTCCGCTTGATCTGTGGGCGCAGCTGAGTAAGACCGTAAGTCCTTTGTCATTTCAGGTTGCAGGCTATTTCGGCAAGGCGAACGATCATGGAAACTTCTATTGTCCGAGCCTTGAAGCGGCTTACGATTTCTTCCGGTCCACGCAACTCTACCTTTCCGTGTCGCGCGACGCGCGTGCGCCATCAGACCTCGAATTGCATGCAGTGTTTGATAGTACTAACCCCTATTTCCGCATTGCGGGCAATGAAGATCTGGTCCCGGAATACTGCTGGATACAGGAAGCCGGCGTGCGCGGCGAGCAGTTTTCAATTGGCTATTACCGGTTCAACTACGACGATTTCATCACGATTGACCCAGGACCAGGCAATAGCTACGAGTATGTGAATATTGATGATTGGTTGATCACGGGATGCGATGCGCGCTTTGAATTACCATTGAGATTCTTCGGCAATGATTCAAGCAAGAACGTATCGCTTGCCATTGGCGGTTCAGGCAATATCATCTTGGATGGTGATTCGGTTTTGCTCATGCCGGAGTATCAGTTGGGGGGTCACCTATCAGTCATGAGAGAAACCAGTCGCCTTACATTTGGTGGAGCGGTGCGTGGTGAAATATACGGTGGCCGCATCGATCTAGCCGGCCATGAATTGCCAGGTTTCAGTGTCGTTTCCGCGGCCGGTATGGTCAAGTTCATGGGATTATCAATAGTCGGCCGGGTAAACAACATTCTCGACGAAGAGTACGCCTTCATTCCCGGCTATCCTATGCCGCCGAGAAATTATGATGTTTCAATCAAATGGGAGTTCTGGGACTGAATGCTGATACTGCGAGTTGATGACCGTCTCATTCATGGCCAGGTGATCGCCGGTTGGGTCAGACCTCTGGGTATTCATTCGATCTTGTTGGTTTCAGACAAGCTGAGTCGCGATGAGTGGGCTTGTAGCGCTTACCGGCTTGCGATCCCTGACGGCATCAATTTTTCGTGTTATACGATAAACGAATGCGTAAAGCACATGCCGATGGAAAACAAGAAGCGTATAATGATCATTGTTGAATCGATGACCGAGGCTTCGGAATTAGTGCGCAAGGGTTTATGGGTCAAAGAGATAAATGTGGGTGGTATTGGCTACCGTGAAGGAACAAGGGAAGTTGCGCCCTACATATATCTCTCGACTGCAGATATTGAATCGGTCGTATTCTTACATAGTCGGGGCATAAAGATCACTGGCAAACAGCTGCCCAACTCGGCAGCGGTGGATGTGGTTAAGAAATTGGCCGGGATAAAATGAG
>JASFEK010000053.1:0-10469 GCA_050124875.1 Caldifarciminota bacterium
CAGGGTGTAACATACTCACTCTCAAAATACATGGTCAACGCGGGTTCATCAATCCATACACTGTACGCTTTAGAATAGCCATCAAAATGAACCAAATGATGTGCTGTCTCGGTTGCATTCCAATCGCCCCAGTAGATTGTCGTAGTTGCCGCAGAAAGCGGGTCGCTGATATACCAATGCGCGCCATTGTCAAATGTGTAGATACCCTGGATATGCGGGCCATCATGTGTTGGTGTTATTATCACGTCGGATTTATAGGTACATACTATCATATTGTTCACCGGATTGTACGCTAATGATGGATACTGACTGGGCTTACAGTACCATAGTGTACTCCCAAAAACGGTTGAATCAAACCCAATCACGCCAGCATCCCATACACTCCACACCCAGTTGCCCGGTGAACCGTACCCCCTGATTACGTACGGTCCGCCGCCAGGCGTACCAATATCATTGAACACAAACCAAGGTTCGTCGTTGATCACCAGACACTCAAACTCATGCCACCAGAACTGAGAACTCGCATTAGCCGGAACATTCGGGACTCTTGTCTCGTCGCTCCATGTGTAGCCGCCGTCCGTTGATTCAATATAGTACGGCACAGGTGTGGAATCATTGAGCCCGACATCCCCGTAATCAAGGTAAGCATAAACCACATAACCGCCGGTTCCCCTCGATAGGTTGCCTGCAGAACCGTCAGGACTAATATGCGCCATGGGAATGGTATCGGTCCACGTGTAGCCGCCGTCATGAGAGATCCAGCAATAAGCCCACTCATTGCCATTCGCCAGCCAGCTGAACGCAGTAGCAACAAGATTTTGTGGATCATCTGGATCCACGGCAATATCCGGTTCCCACGGATACATGTCCGGTGCTTGAGTAAGACCGATTGGCACCGAGAACGAAGGTTGCGCAGGTATGTTCTCTTCGATCATGACGTAAAGAGCGCCGTCGTTGTAGCCCAAGGTATTTTCCTGCCAGATAAACCAAAGATGTCCGCCCCATGTATTGAAGTCAGGCGCTCCATCAACACTATTGTACATCCTGCGCACAGGGGCGCTGAATGGACTATATACAGTCCAGGTCGCGCCGCTGTCTACTGAATAGGCAACCGATACAATCATTGAATTATCAGGATCACCAGAAGGACGTCCATATAACACGGCAATTGCCTCAGCGCCACCAGAAACGCAGATGCTCTTGCCCTGACTCCCGAGAACAGCTCTTATGTCCCCTACTGAATCGATCATTATACGATCGCACACGGGTGCTCTTGGCTGTCCTGTCAGTGGTTCTCCGTCAATATCATCAATCTTCATTGTTCTGCCGGAAAACATCAAAGATGTGAGTAAAAGCGATACAATTAGTACCTTCATACAACCCTCCACCTATAAATATTATAGAATTAGAAGAAGAGTTGTCAAGGTATGGCGTAGAGACTCCCCGGCTCGTCAGCCTCCTGGCAGACTCGCGTCGAAGAGTAAGCACCCACTATCACCTTGCTCCTGGGCAGTGATTCAAAGCGAGTCGCTGTATGTCGTATTCACACAGCAGGCAAAAGTCTACAAAATATAGCAGGTTGGTTTTGTGAACTTTTGCGGACTTGCGCCTTTAATATCAGAGACATTGACTCAACGTCATTATTCATTATAATGCTTTCATTAATCTCACAAGACATCAATGAAGGAGCAAACCTGGAAGAAAAAGAAACACCGGCTGAAGTAACACCCGCCCCAGAAACTAAACCCAAGCTCTGGAACATGAACTTCTTTCTCTTGTGGCAAGGGCAGTTTGTTTCGGCCATGGGCGATGTAGCGTATTCGATCGCCCTCGGTTTCTGGATCCTCGCCCGGACCGGTTCCACCGCCCTCATGGGCACGCTCATGGCTGCATCTTCCCTGCCTAGAGTATTGATCTCACCTTTTGCCGGCGTAGTAGTCGACCGCAGCGACCGTAAGTGGCTACTCGTACTCATGGACGCGATCCGAGGTGTGTTCGTTGTCTTTATCGGCATCGCTGCATATCTCGGCTTTGTCCAAATCTGGATGGTCTTCGTTGCCGGCGTCGTGATCGGTGCCTGTGGGGCTTTTTTCAACCCGACGGTGAGCAGTGTCATTCCCGACATCGTGGACAAACGCAGACTGGTGCAGGCGAATTCAGTCTTCAGCATTGTGCAAACCGCTTCCGGCATCGTCGGCAGCTCAGCCGGTGGCATTCTATTCAAGATCCTTGGCGCATCTTTCATGTTCCTATTCAATGGTATATCGTATCTGTTCTCAGCGATCACCGAGGTATTCATCAAGGTTCCGAAAATCGTCCACGAAAAAGCCAAACTACATTTTTTCGCCGACATGAAGGACGGCCTCCAATTCGTCTGGCACTTCCGTGGGTTAAGAACATTGATGATGACCGCAGGCTTAATCAATTTCTTTGCCGTAATGGGCATCATGCTAATATTACCGCTGTTTCATCAGGAAGAACATCTCGGACCAGTGCTCTACGGCATCATCATGGGGTTCTTCACGGGCGGATTATTCTTAGGTTTTCTTTTCACATCGATCGTGAACGTCAAACCCCAGTACAGGTTCAGAGTATTCTCTATCTGCTATCTGGTCATGAGCATCAGCATGATACTCTTACCCGTGTTCCTGCATTTCCCAATGATGGCGGCACTCGTTTTCGTGACCGGTTTTGTCAATGCCATTCTCAACACATTCATCAACACGGTGCTCCAGCTAACCACGCCCCAAGCAAAGCGCGGCAAGGTCTTCGGATTACTTATGAGTATTGCCGGTGGTTTAATGCCTATTGCCTATGCCACGGGCGGAGTACTCGCCGAGTTCATTCCAATCAGACTGCTCATTTCGGTAAGCTTCGCCCTCGTCTTAGTATTCTATGTACCGATGCTAGCCAGCGCTTCCTTTAGAAGCTATGTACGATTCGACCCGGAAACCCAGACGATTGGCGATATTAAGTAATCAATGCCGATTGATCTTACGATCAACTCGGACAATCTATCGGATCAGATTTTCTTTGACTATTGGAAAAACGAGGAGAAATCTACGCCCGTAATTTCTCCAGAATGATGTCGGGTAGTTTTTCCCGGTTCTCCTCAGTCACCTCAAGTATCTCCACATCTTTGCGTGCTCTTATCTTATCGCAAAATGGCTGACGCTTGAAGAGCATGGTGCCGATAACCGGGGATTTTGAATCCAGTGCGTCCAGCACGGTCAGCCGGAAACGCCGGGAAAGTGTTTCCATCTTGCCGATCTCATCGATCACGATCGTCTTACCGGTCTTGATTCCCCTCTTTATGGCCAATACGCCGATTTCCTCAACACACTCCAGGTCAACGCCGTATCTACCCACATGGTAATGACCCCTAATATCTCTATGTGATAATATGCAGCTCGTGTTCTGCAATGTGTGTAGCCTGAAACCAACTCTCTCCTCTTGTTCTTTTATCTCTTCCGTGTAAAACCCCGCACATTTGTTTTCCAAAGCCGCGACCACGGCACGTATTACAGTCGTTTTACCAACACGCGGGGGGCCGGTCAGGATGATATTCTTCATATTCTCCTAAATTCTATTTGAGATGCTTTAGGCTATTCAGATTCAGATTGCCTAAATGGACATACATGTAATCTGTGAGAACACTCTCAATCTCTTCCAATGAATCTTGCCTAATAGGTGATCCCCCGGATGTATATACACTTTTGATTGTCCGGACTGTCTGGGGACTCAGCAGCATTACCGTATCATCGTGATGCCTTTTGCAGACGACACCACCAGAAGCGACACTGAAGTCCACTTTCCGATTCTTGCCACCGACCGCGCCATGGCATCTGACACAATCATCCAGGTGCGGCATCACCCCGGCTCCTGTAAGTGCCTTGAGAAGATGGCTTATTACCAGGGAACGGACGGTCGAAGCTTCTGCACTGCGTAATCTATTCAGAAAAGCAAGCAGTAAGGAAAAGGCGTGTCCATCCGCTGCTTCGGCCGGCAGGGTCTTCTCATAGAATTCACATAGCACCAGCGCGGCATTGACCTTTCTAGGTTCTTTGCGAATCTCTTCGAAGCTGTCGATGACCACCGCATCACTCAGATTGTACATTTCCTTGAATTCACGCTTATGGAAGATGATCTCATCGTAATTGAAAGGCTCCATTGCTCCACAGATGCGGCTCTTAGGCCGGCGGACACCCTTCACCATCAACTTCACCTTGCCCAGCCGGTTGCTGAGCACCGAGACGATGAGACTTGATTCTTTGAACGGGAAGGTCTTGAGTACGAAACATCGGCACTTTATGATATTCGCCATTATTGCACTGGATTATACAGGGCAAGCCATACTCTGTCAAGGTCTAGTGCTACACACGTGTAGTACATAACGTTCAACTAAGTAAGAAGTTTAACCTCCCCTGCGTGATGCAAAATGCATCTGACAATGCAGTGTGGCACATCATCCAGCATGCAAGAAGAAATGCATCCTTGCCGCAAACATGTATTCTTATGTTGATAACGAATGGAAATGCCTGCCGCCTATTTGCTCAATTCCAATACTTTGAGCACCAATAACTCGATTCCGGACGCGACATCCACAATGCCCGGTCCGAGCATGTATGCTGGAGTGGAAACCAGTTTGTTCGCCTCACAAATGGCTATTTCGTTGACGGCACGGACGACATGCTTACCACCCATGGCTTCAATCGCCGCAGCTGTACCCTCGTCCGAGCCAATCGTCAAAGTCGGCGTGTATTCACCCAACACCTTCGCAGCAATTACCGGTGCGATACATACAAAACCCATAGGTTTCTTCGCAGCATGCATCTCCTTGACTAGTCTCTCGACTTCAAGGTTAACAGAGCAATCCTTCCCCTTGATCGCAAAATCGCACAGGTTCTTGGCCGCACCGAAGCCGCCCGGAAATATCAAAACGTCAATGTCTTCGATTGCGATATCCTTCATGTCCTTGATTTCGCCACGGGCAATGCGCGCCGATTCAATTAGTACGTTCCGGCTCTCACCAGTGCTTTCCTCTCCCTTGAGATGATTGATCACATGGAGCTGCGCGATATCTGGCGCCATGCATATGATGTTTGCCTTGGTCTTGCTTATGGCAAGCAGAGTTACTACCGCCTCGTGAATCTCGGCACCATCGTAAACACCGCATCCAGACAAGACGACGCCTACCTTCTTATCGGCATATTGTGGCATTGCTTGTCCTCCTTGTTGTTCACAACCCAGAAAAACGAAGAGTGCAACAGATAGGCACACAATGATCTTACTCATTTCTTTCACCTCCTCTCTCACACTGCATTGTCTCCTCAATGCATTTCAGATAAACAAACGCGTAACACAATTGCGTTCAATTATACCGCGCCGTGCATGGCTGTCAAGCAGCAGAAGATAGGCGGCAATAAAACCATCATTACTAGTCAAGCCTGGAGGATTCGGGCTTCCGAACCAGGGTCAGGCTGTATAAAGCCAAGGCCAGCCATATGAATCCGAAACTCACCAAATGTGTGCGCGTGAATGTCTCGCGAAAGACGAAAATACCAATGACCAACATCAGTGACGGTGCAATGTACTGCAGAAAGCCTACGCTGGAAAGAGGTATCCTCCGGGCACCCTGAGCAAACCAATAGAGTGGCAGCACGGTAACAACACCGGCAAAAACCAGAAAGGAATCGGTTTGCCATGCTAGGTTCAAGAAAGCCCCCCTGCCCGTTATCATCTGATAGACTACTATGCCGAGTGCCGCGGGCAACAGTACCAGCGTCTCGATCATTAAACCAGGCATCGGTTCCACCTTGATCGTCTTCTTGAATAGGCCATAAAGTGCGAACGCACTTGCCAGCAGCAGAGCAATCCAGGGTAATCTTCCGTAATCGATCGTGAGGTACAGGACACCGGCACAGGCAAGAAGAAAGGCAATCACTTGCAGAAAGTTCAAGCGTTCCCTCAGTACGACGATACCGAGGATAACACTCAATAACGGATTTATGTAATAACCCATGCTTGCTTCAACGAGGCGCTCACTGTTCACGGCGTACACATAAGTGAACCAGTTGATACCAATCAAGGTGGCCGTGATGATCAGGGACTTTCTCGTTCCAGGATCTCTGAGCAATCTCCTAAACTCTACGTTTCTACGAATCACCTGCACAATGATTATGAAGACGAAAGACCAAAGTATCCTGTGCGCGAGGATTTCAAAGGCCGGTACTCCGCCCAGCACCTTCCAGTAGAAGGGCAGCACCCCCCATGCGAAGAACGCAACCGCGGTATAAGCAATACCTATACGGTATTGTCGGACCTGGTCGCTCATCGCTTACGGCAGGCGTTCAACAACTGCTGGCCGCGCGCGAATGCTTCCTGCAGAAACTCACCCGCAGAATCAAATGATGATTCGCGCATCTCTACCTCTAACATAGGGATACCTTTGAAATGGATTTTTGAGAAAGCACGGCAGAAGCCCGGCCATGGAAAACATCCTTCGTACGGTAACATATGGTCATCCTCTTTGCCACGGTTGTCAGCGATATGCGTGGTCAAGAGTCGATGGGCATAGCGTTGGAATAGCCGCAGCGGACGGGAGGTCAAGTTGTCATGCGACGTATCATAGCAAAACCCAAACCTGGAGTCAGATATCGTATCGAGAGAATACCTCAGGATGTCATTGGCCGGCGCAAAGTGTTCATTTTCGATCGCCAGGCCAATCTCGGTATCCCTACTGAAATCCAACAATCCATAGACGTTGTCTACGATGACTTTCCTACGCGTATGCGGATCATCAAACTGCTTATAGGCGGTCGGATGGAAGATCACAACACGCGCCCCGAGATGCTGCGCCGCATCGATGCATCGCTTGTAGCAGTCAATGGTCCTGCGGATCTTCTTCGCGTCGGGTGATGATATGTCGATGTTCTTGTCGAATGGTGTATGAATTGAGCACACATTGATGCCATGCATAGCAGCAAGCTTATTGATTCTCTTTTGACCTGACATGGTGAAGTAACCAGAATGCTCAAGCCTTGCACCCAGCGAAACATACCTGAAACCCACCCGTGCGATAAGAGGTAGCTGTTCGGTCAAAGGAATATCATAATTGAACGTCGTGCCGATCGACATCGCGTCCTTGTTCAATTCCACCGGTGAACCGGCCATGTATACCAGTAGCTTAGTCACATCGCTCCCGGTCATATTCTGTAACATCCATCAGGATACCTGATCTCTCTAATCAAGCCATTACTATCACCCAGCTCTGGCTTTGAATTCACTGAGCGGCGAACGGCTCTTCCTCATCAGTATCTCGGAATGTCCGTGGACTATGTAATCCTGCAGCTCACCAACGACATCGTACCCCATGCTATCGTATAATCTCTTGGCCCCCGGATTGAATGAAGAAACACAGATGAACACATTTGGATGTTCGGCGAAAATAAGTTCCTCCAGATATTTCATGAAAGCCTTGCCGACCCCGCGATTCCTAAGCTGGGGACTGATCACGATACTCTGTACGTATCCAACAAAAGCTCCACGCATTTTCACTATGGCAAAACCGATTATTTCGTTACCTGATTGTGCGAGATGCACATCGCTCGTTTCTTCTTCGATGAGTTCTATGACATCCGAATATCGTCGTTTCAGAGTGATCCAAGGTTCGTTTTGCGACATGAGCAGTGCACATTCGCGAATCAAGCGGTCATCGCGCTTGTCGAAACGATGGAAGACAACACGACCCGTTTCCATATTATCTACTCATAGGGAGGAAGATACGTGAATGAAACCTCATCACCGTCGCCATCCTCCGTTCCACCTGTAGATCTATATAGTTCCATTGCTGCGGTGTTTGACCTGTTAGTCGACACCCACATTTTCATTATCCTGTTATCGCGGCAAATTTGCTTCAAGGAACGTATCAGCTCCCTACCAACCCCTTCCTGACGGTATTCCTCCTCGACGACGATCTCATAGAAAAGCATCATATCTTGCTCGCGGTCGACCCGCATAAGACGGTAGGCAAGGACAAAGCCAACTGGCTCTTTATCAATTGTAGCAACGAGCAGATAGTTCCGGTCATATTTCAAGAACAGTCTCAGGTATCGCCCTTCAAGTTTTGCCTTTATGTTCGCCGGTGTTTCTGGTTTCAACCGGGTGACTGTTTGATACGCAAGCATCTCATCATCAATGCCTAATCTCTTCACGCGTACGTTCAATTTTTCTATGATGCGAAACGCCTAATTATTTGTGCCAAGGCACGGGTTCAACAGCTGAGTTCACGGCCACGGTTAAATGCCCGGATGTTCAAATCTACGAACTTCTCTTTGACCTTATCGCTTATTGCCTTCATCCATGCTTTTTCTGTGAAATCGAGGTAGGTTGACAACACACCCAGGAGTATGATGTTCACCACGCGGATATTACCCAATTCGAGGGCGATCTGCGCCGCATCCACAAAGCGTATCTTTCCCAACTTCATTAGTTTCCGGTCTATGTCTTCGGGATACTGTGCCTGACCAACGAGCACACTCATTGGAGGTATTTCCCGGTTGTCAACGATGATGTGTCCCGCCTTCTTGAGGTAATGCTTATAGCGTAAGGCTTCTAGTTTTTCAAAGGCAAGAATATAATCACTCGTACCCTCTTCGATCAGCGGTGAATAGACCTTCTTACCAAAACGAACATGCGTTATGACACTTCCTCCACGCTGTGCCATGCCGTGCACCTCGCTCTTCTTGACATCCAGTCCCTCGAGGAACGCCGTATGACACAGGACCTCCGAAGCCAGAATGATCCCCTGTCCGCCTACGCCGCAGATGATGATATTCCTGCTCTTAGGTGCTTTGTTAGGCATCGGGTTCTCCAGTCAGGACGATCGCATTGCGCTGACAAAGTTGTACACACAACCCGCAGCCAACACAAAGTGCTTCGTCTACCACTGCCAGCGGCTTGGTCCGGTCCTTTGGGAATACCAGGCTTATTGCCGGGCAGCCGATACGGAGACAGAGTCGGCAGCCATTGCACAGCTCCGCATCTATTCTATAGGGCGGCCGCGGCTTTACCAGCAATGCACAAGGTCTTCGGAAGATCAAAACCGCAACGCCATCGAATGCCAGGGCTTCTTTCAAGGCCTCCTCGGTTGCCTTCAGGTCGTTGGGGTTCACCACTCGGACCAACTCAACACCACAACCCTTAGCAATGTCCTCAGGCGCAACGCGCTTGCCCTGCTCGCCCTGGGCAAGCTTACCCGTACCCGGATGCGGTTGATGCCCGGTCATAGCGGTCGTGAAATTATCAAGAATGATCAGGTTCAGGTTGCCTTTGTTATACACAGCATTCACCAGGCCGGTTATGCCCGAATGGAAAAATGTGGAGTCTCCCAGTACGGCGACCAGTTTCTTACTGTATTCCTTACCCAATGCCTTTTCCATACCCTGGGCATTGGTAACCGAAGCGCCCATACACACGCAGGTGTCCATTGCACTGAGCGGCGGCAGAGCACCAAGCGTGTAGCATCCGATATCGCCCGTGGTCACCAGTTTCAATTTATTGATGATGTAGAAGACACCGCGATGTGGGCAACCCGGACACAAAACAGGCGGCCGCGGTGGTATCTTAGACTTCCTTTTCGTTACCTTCTTCACTTTTGAGAAGCTATCTCTAATGACTTTGGGTGTCAGCTCACCACATAGAGGGATCTTGTCCTTCCCGGTTACCTTGATGCCCATTGCCTTTATCTCGGTCTCAAGGATCGGATCGCCTTCTTCAACCACGATCAATCTTTTGACTGTTCTGGAAAATTTCCTGATCAGTTTTTCTGGTAACGGGTACGTCAAAGAGAGTTTCAGAAAGCTTGCGTCAGGGAAAACTTCCTTGGCATGCTGATACGACACACCGGATGCAATGATCCCCAGCGTCTTCTTGCCCGGTTCGATCCTGTTGAAAGAAAAGGTTTCACTGTAGCCCGCCAGCTTTTTCAAACGTTCCTCAACTACAGTATGCAAGACGCGGGCGTGTGCGGGTAGGACGAGACGCTTGCGGATGTCCTTTTCATACCCCTTTACGCGCACTTTCTTTCTTTTTCCCAAATCGACCAAACATGATGAGTGACAGATCCTGGTAGTCAGCCGAAGAAGCACGGGCGTGTCGAACCTCTCAGATATTTCAAAACCTAATTTCGTGAATATCTTCGCTTCATTTGAGTCGGCCGGCTCAAGTATCGGTACCTTTGCGTGCCGGCCATAATGACGGTTGTCCTGTTCATTCTGCGATGACCACATGCCGGGGTCGTCGGCTGAGACCACCACGAGCCCACCCGTAACTCCGGAATAGCCCATGGTGAAGAATGGATCGGCTGCGACATTCAACCCCACGTGTTTCATGGCCACCAGGGCACGCGCGCCAGCAAAACTCGCCCCAGCAGCAACCTCCAGTGCTACCTTTTCATTCGTCGACCATTC
>JASFEK010000054.1:0-10217 GCA_050124875.1 Caldifarciminota bacterium
GTAGAATTGCCGAGAGATAAACAGTGTTTTATCGCATTCAAATGTGGGGGGATTCTAAGAATAGCAAATAAGGAGGTATCGAAATGACGAACCGTATCTCAGAAACATCACTACGTAGCTCTGCGACAATTGCAGGGTTCGGATATCTGATCATATTCATAACTGGCATCTTTGCCAATTTCTTTGTCCTTCAGAGTCTAATTGTCCCAGGAGATGTATCAGCGACAGCAAATAACATTGTGGCTAACGTTCTGTTATTTCGCTTCGGTATTCTTGGCTTCGTGGTCATGGTCGTTTTCGATGTTGTGCTGGTCTGGGCACTTTATGTGCTACTCAAACCAGTAAGCAAGAGTATCTCATTATTTTCTGCATGGTTCAGGTTGGTGAATGCGACTATTTTTGGAGTCGCTCTGTATAATCTTTTTGTGGTTGCTCAGCTTACGAGTGGTGCTGACTACTTGAATGCACTTGATCCGGGGCAGTTACATGCGCGGGTGATGCTATCTCTCAACACGTTTGACTATACATGGCTCATCGGGTTAATATTCTTTGGCGTTCATTTGCTGTTCCTTGGTTATTTGATCTTAAAGTCGGGCTACATTCCCAAAATTCTGGGTATCCTGTTGATAATTGCAGGTGTAGGCTATCTAGTGGATAGTCTTGCGAATATTCTCCTGGTCAATTACGAAAACTACGCAGGGATACTCGCCATGATTGTTTTTGTACCTGCGTTCGTTGGGGAATTGGTATTCATGTTGTGGCTATTGATTAAAGGAGGCAAGATATCTGAGATCACCCCTGAAATTCATTGAGTGAACGCCATATTAGAACCAGATGAGAGCAATAAACGGGCTTGTAATAGGTAAGAATACAGGCAGGATGTCTTGGCGTTTTGAAGAAAGTATTTGCGGATTATGAGGGCTTGATACGATACTTAATTCGACAGCAAGGAGGATCAAAATGAAAAACTGTCTCGCCGGTATGTCACCGCGGAAATCGGCGATTGTCGTAGGCGTCGCGATAATAGCTATGTTCATCCTCGCGATCGTGGTCGACAATTTTATTCTGGCCAACTTTATCGGGCCGGGTGATACATCAGCATTAGCCAAAGATATGGCGGTCAATCAAACGCGATTCGGCTTTGCCGGTGCCGGCTATCTGCTCATCTTGTTGCTTGATCTGGCTATCGCTCTGGCGCTTTATGTGGTACTCAAACCAGTAAGCAAAATTCTTGCGTCGCTCACATCACTATTCAGGTTGCTGTATACCGCGATCATGGTGATCAGTGTAATTTCTGTAGTTGTTCATCTTATCAGCGTTTACAGCTATGGAACCATAAAACTCATTGGCTATATGTTCTTTACCGGGCATATTTTCTTTCTCGGTTATACAGTGCTCAAGTCGGACTATATTCCGAAAGGTTTAGGTATCTTATTGATAATTGCATTCTTTAGCTATATTGTTCTACTATACGGAAAGTCTCTTGTGCCAGAGCAACTACTGCCGATATTTGTAGTGCCAGCTGCTATCGCAGAGCTTTTGCTGGGTATTTGGTTCTTATGGAAACGTAATAAATTGCCAGCTGGTATTGTCAACGTTAATCAGTAAATATTCGGGGACAGGCATAACATTTGTAACATTCTTTAAAGAATACGAGCTTCGTGCGGTTAATGCTGTGATAACAGCAAGGCAATATGTTGAAATGTCACAAAATGAGACCAGAAGGGAGAAAGAATGGGGAAAGTGACGCAGTCAATATTGTTTGCAGCTGCAGTGATGTGTTGTGTGATGCTTACGGAGTGTGGTTCAAAGGATAAGGCAACAGCGCTCGATGCGCAATACCCAGTTGATAAGAGTGATACGATAGTCGTAGACCTGCAGGAAATCACGGATACTAAGATTGTTGTATATGAAACTGAGCAGGCTAGCGTTATCCTAGGCTATTCGGGTTTTATAGCGGATCTGCAAGCGTTTATTGATCAGTATAATGTCCCTGATGATATTCTCTTGAGCGACAAGTTACGTAATATGGCTTCGGTGGCTGACTCAATCAATATCACGGCATTGGAGGCGGAAAGCGGGTTGATCGAGAGATTCCATTACCGTCTGGCCAATATGCTTGAGAAAGGCGCAGCAGCAGTTTATCCGAAGGGGTCAGAGAATCCGGTAAAAAGCATTTTTGTTGAGCACTTCGAATTCATTGCTCATAAGATGGCCGGCCGCGGCGGAAGGCGTTTCTACTTGCCTGATCGCACTCTCTTTCTTGAAGTCCTCGATTGGATTTCGTAGCAACTATCCGCCTGTCCACGTTTGAAATGATTCACAATTTTGATCATGGTTTGAAACGCAACATTGGGTCTTGCTTGCTGGTTTACAGTACCAGTTATGTAGACACCTTTATCAGGTATGTAAAATGCCACAGAGCCGGTTGAACCGCTGTGCCCTATCATGTCCGGCACCGGCTTGAATGGCGATAGAATACGCGGCAGACGGAATTTCTGTAAGCCGATCCCGTACTTGAATGGAAAGAAAACGTTATTCCACTTTTCCA
Source organism: Caldifarciminota bacterium (assembly GCA_050124875.1). Taxonomy (GTDB): domain Bacteria; phylum Hydrothermota; class Tepidihabitantia; order SM23-42; family SM23-42; genus SM23-42. The sequence continues at coordinate 2,552 of JASFEK010000054.1, forward strand.
GATCGTGCAATCTGTCCTTAGGAAAGAAATGACCATTAAAGAACGCTTTCAGGAATGTCATCTGGTCCCTGGCTGTCGAGATGATATCGTTCTTCGTAGAGGTGAGAAAAAGCGGGAGGCGTATTACCTCTTCCTTGTAGCGGATGGGCACGAAATTCTGATCGTTCACGTCTTCGCATACATAGGTCTGTGTCAGATTCAATTCCTGGAACATGCTATTCAGAACGATATTTATGGGGTTTCCCGTAATGAGTTCGATGATCCTGCTCAGGATTTGATGATTTGTGTCGATGTATTTTGCCTTACCTTTCTGTCCGGGAGGAAAGTGTGGCTGCATTATCTTAACAGTGTCAATTACTTTGTCAATTGGCCATGCTTGGTCGATACCAGCTTCAAGTTCGTTCATTATCTTCTTGCCGTTGGGTTGTTTATCGATGAGATAGCCGGGCAGCCCGGAAGTCTGAGAGATCAAATGGAGAACGGAAAGATCATAAGAATAATCCTTGCCGTTGTATACGTGTAACCCGCTGATCACATCCTTTGGTAAGTATTTTGAGATCTTGTCGTACAGATCCAATCTCTTTTCAGTATGTAGTCTAAGGATGATTGCGGAAATGAAGAGTTTATTTATGCTGGCAATGTAATATTGACTGTCTTCCTGCATATTTCCGCCAGCGCTGATCAAATCGATGCTTTGGTCATCTGTCGCAACGTAAAAAACAGTGCCGTAGATATATTTCTGCTTGATGACATCGTCGGTGAGTTTGTCCAAACCTGATTTATCGAATTTATGCCTCATGTCTGTTCTGGAAAGAATGAATGGTATTAGCTGAAATTGATGGACATACTTGTATCTGCTTAGGTGATGCGAGCAAAAGTGTAAAAGGATATGCCTGTCCCCCGGTCGCCAGATCAATTTGGTGGACGAGATTAGCATTACCCGTGGAACTTATCCTGACGATCGAGACAACTCGATTACGGCTCTTTAGGTGATTCTTGGCCAGCGATACGTTCTTGCGCATAGTCATATCCTGTGTGCTCTGTGGTGATTTTACACCGTGATATTTTATTGTCAACATGGCTCTGGCTTAACACTACGCAAATGTATCTTGATCGTTGTGTGCCAAATACTTCAAGTAGACTTTGTTGACAGGCCGATTGGTTGAGAGTATACTGTATTGTAGCATAAGATTGCACGGCGCAAGCTGGGGGAGGTTTCATGAAGAGTTGGCAGGTATTCCCAGGATTTGATATAGAGCTGATGGTTTCCGGCCTCGACTTGCCAGTGAATCTGGCATTTGTGTCAGATCCAAACACGAACCCTAGTTCTCCACTTCTTTATGTTACAGAATTATATGGGGCTGTGAAGGTGATAACGAACGACTGGAAAGTACACACCTACGCGACAGGCTTATTGAATTACCCGCCAGACTACAAGCTTCCGGGAACTGGAGAATCCGGTTTAACCGGGATTTGCGTTGAGCCGCAAAGCGGTGATTTGTTTTTATCGATGCTTTATGTGGAGGATAAGGAGATAAAGGCCAAAGTCATAAGAGCCTTCAGCAAAGACGGCATGACAATGGATTCTAGTAAGACAGTAATAGATGATATCCCCTCGATAAAGGCGGCACATCAGATTCAAGCGCCTACGATCGGTCCAGATGGAAAGCTCTACGTAAACGTTGGAGACGGGATGTTGAATCCAGCAGCAGCTCAAGATGACAATGATTTGAGGGGGAAGATCTTGAGGATGAATCTGGACGGCTCAATTCCCCAAGATAATCCGAACCCGGAAAGTTACATTTATGCGAAGGGTTTGAGAAATCCCTTTGGAGCGGTATGGAGAAGAAGCGATGGCAAATTGTATATATCTGACAATGGTCCAGAGGTTGATGATAGAATAGCCAAGATTGAACCAGGAGGGAATTATAGCTGGCCCGCATCGATGCGAAAAAATTCGATTTTTTGGTGGCACTACACTCAGGCCCCAACCGCCATGGATTTCATGCAGAACGGGGAATTCCCCGAGGAATATAATGACGAGTTATTTGTTGCTTTATTCGGTGCTGCATACCACGAAGGGTGGAGTCTGAAGGGGAAGAAGATCGTCAAGTTCAGATTAGATGAAGACGGGAACAGCGTTAAATCATACGATGATTTTATTACCTACATCGGCAAGGGACCTGCGAGCCCATGTGGTTTGGCATTCGGTCCAGGCGGGCTGTATTTTACTGACCTTCATGGTGAGAATAAGGATATCAAGACTCCGAGTGGAAATATCTTCAGAGTAAGCTCAATAGAAAAGAAACCAGGCCGTGGAGTCCCCGATACACAATACAACAACCGAAGGTGTATTTGTCCTAACTGCCCCAGTTATGATAAGTGCATGACTGGCAAAATGGAAAAGCTTTATTGCGCCGTAGGGAAATCAGTGTGTATGATAGAGAAGAAGGGATGTATCTGCGGTGAATGTCCCGTCGCAAGCGAGTACAAAATATCAGGATTTTACTTCTGCGATAAGGGTGAAGCGTGATAATCAAAGAATGAGAGGAGGTGATATACAATGGAGATGAGCCCGGAAGAGATGGAGAAGAAGAAAGAAATGGTTTTGAGCAAATGTGTCTGTGGGAATTGTCCAAGCTGGGTGGATTGCGGTGAAAAAGGCGGTTTTTGCTTTCCCACGATCGGAAAAAGTGGTTGCATAAAAGAAGAGAAGGGATGTATTTGCGGCGGCTGCCCGGTTTATGCAGAGATGAATCTGGAGAACGGCTACTACTGTACTAAGGGTTCTGAGAAGGAACAGAAGGTGGCTAAATAAATACCTAGATGTCAATAGTTTATTGTCGTTCCATTTAGAAGAGAACGATCTAAACAGAAGAGGTCGGCAAATCTATCATTGCCGCCCTCTTTACTTTGTGCGGGGCCAATAAGGGGAATAATGCATCAAATGAAAATGGTGACGGGTTTCAGCCCTTCTTATTGACTAATCTTGCCGCTATGGGTGGCGCCAGAAATACGCCAAGCAAGAATATTGGCCAAGTTCTTCCTGCAAGGATATTGTAGTCGGCAAGCAATGCCGGCAACGAATTCCCCATGACCAGTATGCCGAAGGTGAACTCAAAGGCCATCGTGAGGAGCAGCCAGATAACGCCGATCTTGATTGTGACACTGAGGGTATATGGAATCTTGGTTCTTTTCAAAAAAACGTATGCTATGGCTATGGTATATCCAATGCCTACTGGAAGCAAGAGCGCACGTGCCATGGTGTCATTCAACCTAGTGACAGGAATGAAAACGGCTTCCCTGAATATGGCGAAAAGGATGGTTATGAACGCCAGTGTCAACCATGCTAAAAAGGATTGAAAATATATCCTACTGTGCATGCGGATCATATTCTGTAAAAGACATGACCATTCTCTGCGAAGCGCTCGCCGGGTGCGTTGTGGTCCAGAGAAGCCTATTGCTCTCCGCCGATTAACGCTTTTTGGACCGCGATCATGATGGACTTGCTGCTTCCGGTCGCACCGCTCACCACGTCGACGTTAGGCGACTGCGCTTCGACAATACGGTCAATGGTCTCCAGCGCCTCATAGCCCGGGCCTGCACGTTGTTCGATTATCTCGATACCTGTTATCTCGTGGTCCATGACCGTGACTTCTAGCTTTACGTCAACGAGAAACTCGCCAAATTCGCCGGCGTAAACGCCGTCTTCGATTTGCGTCAGGTCCACATCTTCGATCACTGTGCTATCGATGATGTTGACCATCTGCCGGGCCCTGAAAAAGAAGGCAATACCAAAGATAATGATCAATCCTACAAATATGCCCAACCCAATTAAGACCTTCTTCCATATTTTCATGAAACCTCCTCGATTGCTGTATGGGATTATTGTGGTAGATAGTCTAGCCACGCAAACCGTTTTGTCAAGGTCTCGCTTATCGGAGTAATACTACTTGCTCTACGAGTTTACAATTACGGGTTCTAAGCACAACAAAGTAGACGCCGCTAGGCAGTTTCCTAAATGAACCATCGGTTCCATCCCATGAAACTGCAGTAGGTAGTAGATAGCATGTAGTAGGTAGACAGAATGATTTCACAATGCGGCCTACTGCATCGCAAATGTTCAATGCTGTTATCTGATATTCTGAGACTCTTCCTGCTGATCCGCCGATGTCCTGATCGTCTTTTGCTTGTTTTCGCAATTCGCATTTCGAAATCCGAAATTCCTGCTCCGTGTACTGCAAATCCCGTGTTATAATCCGTATTTGTGTTGTATTGCTAAACGGGTTGGGGGCTACAGCTATGTGGTTTCTTGCATCATGAATCATGTATCCTGCATCAATACGTATTCCCGTTCCTGTGTATTCGTCAGCGCCGATATCGAAGCCGGCACCTTGCGGCCTGGGATCGCCGTCAAAATCGTGAGTTAGGCCGGCTATGGGGATGCCTGCATCCACGACCGTGGGCACCGCGAAACCGAGATGTAGGTCACCATTTGGCACGTTGATAAACCAACTCGATTGTGCGCTTGTGATGTTACTCGTGTCTATACCGGTAGCTCCGTCGCGCGCCTGGATGTTTTTATTGGTCAGGTTATTGGCAACATATGCATTAGTGGTTGCCGTAAAGCGGTACTCGATAGCGTTGGCGTAGCTGTGTTCATGATAGATAGTATTGCCATATATCTGACAGTCAGGGCACGTTTCGATAGCAATCCCGACGTCGGCAAAGCCTTCAGTCGAGTCATGGTAAATCATATTGTTGCGTATGATACCACCAAGATGTGGGCTCGATCCAAGACCAAATCCAATGCCCCGGTCACAATTTATGATCCAGTTGCATTCGGCCAATGTATTTTCAGAATTGTTCCAGAAATGGATGGCATGTTCGGCGATACTGCCGCTTGGGCTGCGGATATTTCTGAATACACTGTTGCGAACGATCCAGTTCCGCGACCGATGGCAATCGACTCCTCCGATGTAGTACTGCGGACCAATGCCGGCAGAATACTCAAACATACAGTTGTCTACTATCCCGCTGTCACAGAATTCTCCTCCGCCTGCTGACACTTTCAGCATCTGTTCATAGGTGTCGACAAAGCGGACATTGGAAATGCGTGGACGGTCCGCATTCTGCTCACCCTGAATCTGGATGGCATGGTTCGCCACCCAGCCAATAGTCATATCCTGGATTGAGAAATCAGAGCCTCGCACCAAAAACACGTGGCTCACACCACCGGCCATGCCCTGGCCCTGTATTGTCACACTGTCGCGATTCCCGGTGAGACTTCTGATTGTAATGCTGTCGGCGATTATGTGCAAGAGATCGCTCAACTGGTACGTACCATTCTCACACTCGATCAGCTTGTCGCCCCCAGCATTGGCATTGTTAATCGCATTAACCAACTCCGATACATTACTAACCACCACCGCGTTGGCCTGATTCATGAAAATGGCGGTTACTACCAATAAGAAACAAAGAATGCGGGGATATGGCGTCCGCCATAACTTCATTCCCCGGTTTGGTGTTGGACAACATAGTGAATTCTGTAACGTGATATCGCCACCTACGGTGTGTGCATGCATGAAGGATTATATTGTCCAAATTACGTGCTGTCAATTGTAGGCTATCAGTGTGCCTGATACGATAATCTCCTTCGCAGTGACCGTTTTAGAGGATCCGAACAAGGGTATTGACAATACCTTACTTTTTTAGTAAGATATTAACATGAAGCTAACAACACGGAGCAGATATGCCCTACGGGCTTTGGTCGAATTGGCCAGTCAGCCGGCAGCACATGCTGTTTCTTTATCGATTATCGCCAAGCACCAGCGTGTGAAGCCGAAATATCTTGAGCAAATACTCTATAGACTCCGCCAGGCAGGATTGATCAAAGGCAAGAAGGGTCCGGGTGGTGGCTTTTATCTGGCTCGTGATCCCAGGGAGATTCGGTTGAAACAAATACTCGATGCGGTGGGCGAATCCACTGCGCCCATGCAGTGCGTCTTGGGAAAAGCAGACAGGTATTGTTCGCATATTGAACCTTGCCGAATGAAAGCCTGCTGGTTTGAACTCAAAGAAGATATCGACCATTTCTTTAGTAAACATACACTTTGGGATATATGTAATGGCAAGAGTACAAAATAAGGAAGGAGTTGTTGTGGAAAAAGAGAGAATTTCTCAACATGAATCGGTTAATAGGTTGTATGAGAAGATAAAACAGGATGGGATGAGCAATATCTGGGATCGTTATGATGCCCAGGGTATGGGCGGTAATCCTGATCAACGCTGTCCGTTCTGCATGGGTGGTGTCCGTTGCGACCTGTGCTCTAATGGACCGTGCCGCGCTGATGTGGAGAAGGATAAGCGTGGCGTCTGTGGCATCACTGGTGATGGCATGGCGATGCGCATGATGCTTTTGAGAAACATCATGGGTGCGTCAACCTATCACTACCATACTGAACAGACCCTGAAAACGTTGCGCGCTACGATTAAAGGACAGACACCCTTTGCGATCAAAGAAACCGAAAAGCTGAAAAATTTTGCCGCAAGGCTGGGGATTGACACGAATGGTACGGACGCCGAGGTGGCTGCCCGGTTGTGTGCGTTTGCAGAGAAGGATTTCAACAGGCACTCAGATGAACCAAGTGAGATAGTGGAAGCGCTTGCGCCGGCCGAGCGCAAAGACACGTGGAGAAAATTGGGTATTTTTCCGGGTGGTATATATGGTGAAATGATGCTCGCCACTAGTTCATGCCTGACCAATGTGGACGGCTATTATGTGAGTCTGGCATTAAAGGCGATGCGGCTCAGTATTGCCATGGCGTACCAGAGTCAGATCGTAAACGAATACTGCCAGGATATCCTATATGGTGTGGCGCGGCCGCACAAGATGCGTGTGGATCTGGGTGTGTTAGACCCTGATTACGTTAATGTTCTGCCTAATGGGCATGAGCCGTTCTTGGGTTTTGCCATGGTTCAGCTGGCGCGGAAACCCGAATGGCAGGAAAAGGCAAAAGCCGTTGGTGCCAAGGGTCTTCGTATCATTGCCAATATCGAAACCGGACAGGAAATGATACAGCGCTGGGATATGGATGATGTGTTCTACGGTTTCACCGGCAACTGGATCATGCAAGAAGCGATACTTGCCAGTGGCTGTGTTGACCTCTTTGCCGCAGACATGAATTGCTCAATGCCGGTCGATCCGATCTATGCGGAGAAATATATGTTCAAGCTCGTGCCCGTGAGTGAGCTTGTCGCATTCGAAGGGATTGATAACCGTATCAATTACTCACCGGAAAAGGCAGAGCAACAGGCCGCGCAACTTCTGCAAATGGCGGTGGGCAATTTTAAAGAACGCAGGGCTGCAATTAAGCCATTTACCGGGTTGCCGGTTAAGGAAGCAGTCGTGGGTTTTTCTACGGAAAGCATTCTCGCTGCGCTCGGCGGCAGCCTCGATCCGCTGTTGAATGCGATAAAGAAGGGCACGATCCGCGGCATTGCCGGATTAGTATCCTGCACTTCTCTGCGAGACAATGGTCAGGATGTGCACAGTGTCCGCGTTGCCAAGGAATTGATCAAACGCGATGTTCTGGTGCTTTCATTGGGTTGTGGCAATGGCGGCATGCAGGTTGCTGGTTTGTGCAGCCCCGAAGCCAAAGATCTA